>JASFUV010000001.1:0-22293 GCA_050050155.1 Acidimicrobiia bacterium
CCCGACCGTCCAGCCGGATCAGGCGAGGACGACCACCTGGGTGCCGATGTCGGCCCAGTCGTACAGCTCGGCGGCGTGTCCCGGGCTCTGCCGGACGCACCCGAGTGAGCGGTACTCCCCCAATTCGTCCTCCGACTGGAGAGGACGGCCGCTCCCGGTGATGGGGATGGCGTGGAATCCGATGGCGAGGTTCTGCCCGTGGGCGAACCGCACCATGTGGGTCATGGTGACGCCGTCGTGGCCGGCGTACGCCAGCTCCGACTTGGAGAAGACCTGGTAGGCGCCGGGAGCGGGCACGCCCTTGCGACCCGAGACCAGGTAGGTGTCGGTGACCGACCCGTCGTCGTCGACCAGCCACACCCGCTGCTCGCTGTTGGAGTAGATGATGCGGCGCCCCGCCCCCGAGTTGGCCGGGATCGGCGGCTGCTCGGTGCCGGAGGCCTCATCTCCGAGGCCGAGGGCGACGTTGCCGAACTCCTCGAACGGCGACACCCGGAGCGCGCCGCCCTCGGCGACGATGGGCACGCCGACCTCCCGCTCCTCCACCTGGCCTTCGGGCCGGGTCACCCCCTGCACGACGAGCAGGGTGCGGCCGGCGTCGTCCAGCTCGAGGGAGTAGCTCACATCCTCGGCGACGGTCCAGGCGCCCCAGCCCTCGGCGAGCTCGGTGCTCATGTCCTCGAAGCGAGCGAAGTCACCGACCGCCCACTGCGACGACGTCGCCATCGCCTCCCACGCCCCCTCGACGTCGCCGGCCGCCAGTGCCGACACCCACCCCTGGAAGGCGGCGCTCGCATCGGCCAGAGGATCGGCGGCGGTCGTCGTCGTGGTGGTGGCTTCGGTGGTCGTCGGGGGATCAGGGGCTGGGGTGATGGTGGTGGTCGACGTCGTCGTGGTCGTCGCCGCGGTGGTCGAGGTCGACGGCCCGGCGCCATCCGAGCCACACGCCGCGAGGGACGCGACGAGGACCACGGCCAACGCCACGCGCGTCGTCAGGCTGCGGCCGCCGATCGTGCCGTCCGTGGCGTCGCGACCCCGATTCATCCCCACTCCCTCGTCGTTCCGTCTCGGTGCGGTGGCGATTATCCCCCGTCTTCCCGACTACCACGACTCATACCCGGGCGGTGGCCGGTTCCCTCGATCTCCGACCCCGCCCGATCCCGGGAACGGTGCCTGGCTCGACCGCACATCGCGGTGAGGAACCACGTGCCGTCGTTCCATCTCTTCCCTATGGTCGAAGCATGCAGTGGCCCCTCACCGGACGCGACGCCGAACTCCGGCACGCGCGCGCCCTGATCGACTCGGGCCGAGGATTCGCACTGGTGGGAGCGGCCGGTGTCGGGAAGAGCCGCCTCCTCCACGAGATCATCGATCGGACCCCGATGCCCGGCACCGGGCGGCTGCAGGTGGTTGCCACCGAAGCCACCCGATCGGTCCCGTTCGCCCCCTTCGCGACCCTGCTCCCGCCCGAACCGACTCAGGATCGTACGGATCTGTTCCGCCGGGTGCTGGAACGGATGCAGGAGGTGGCAGAATCGGGCTCAGTCCTGCTGGCTGTCGATGACGCCCAGCACCTCGACGACGGATCCCTCGCCCTCGTGGCCACCGCAATCGCAACCGGAACCGCGACCGTGTGCCTGACAGCCCGCACCGGGGCCCCGATGGAGGCCGCGCTCGTGGACTTGTGGACCAACGGGATCATCGAGCGGATCGAATTGGAGCCGCTGGACGAAACGCTCACCGGATCCCTCATCGAGGCCACTCTGGGAACGGTCGAACCATCACTGGTCCGGAGGCTGTGGGAGGTGACGGGCGGCAACCCGCTGGTCCTCCACGAACTCGTCGAAGGTGCGGCAGGGCGCACCATGCGCCAGGACCCGGACGGGACGTGGCGCTACCACGGACGCCTCGCCAAGTCTCCGCGGCTCGCCGACCTGATTCGCTCCCGGACCGAACAGATTCCCGACGATCTACGCCACGCCCTCGAGCTGGTGTCCGTCGGCACCCCGCTCCCGGTCGCGATCCTCGAACGCGTGGCCGGTGACGTGGTGTCGCGGCTGGAGAGCACAGGGCTCGTCACCATCCAGCACAACGGCAACGACATGGTGGCGACGCCCTCCCATCCCCTCCACGGGGACGCCCTGGAGGCCAATCTCGGGGAGACTCGGCGCCGCCAGGCCTACCGCGAGCTGGTCGAAGCTGCAGTCGGCATCCCCGGTTCGTGCGATGCGCTCCAAGTCGCGGTCTGGCAGTACCGCGCCGGAACGACCCCCTATCCCGACCTCGCCGTCGACGGCGCGGCGCAGGCCCTGGTGCGTCACGATCCGGCGCTCGCAGAGGACCTCGCCCGCCCCGTCGCGGCCCACCATCCGCAGGCGGCCGTGATCCTCGGCCGCGCCCTCAGCTACCAGCTCCGCCCCGACGAAGCCGAGGCGGTGCTGGCGGCCATCCCGCCCGACGAGCCCTCGATCACCGCCGACCTGGCGTCGGCGCGGGCCCACAACCTCGCCTACGGGCTCGATCGGGTGTCCGCCGCGGTGCGTATCCTCGAGGACGCCGGCCGGATCGTCGACGGGGCCTCGCAGGCCCGGCTCGACACGGAGCGGGCCATCCTCTCCGCGATCCGCGGGGACTTCGACGCCACGATCACCGCCGGCCGCGCCGTGATCGCCAACGAGGCCGCCTCCGTCGCCGCGAAGACGTCCGCCCATGTCACCCTCACCCTGGGACTGGCGATAACCGCCGACTGCGACGGATTCGACGCGATCGCCGACACCGCCTACCGGCTCGCAGCGCGCACCCGCGACGAGCTTCCTCTCGCCCAAGAGCAGATCGGTGTCATCCACCTCTCGGCGCTCACTACGGCGGGGCGGGTGGACGAGGCGGTGGCATTGGGGAGGAGGCACGTCGAACGGACCGATGGGACGGCGCTGGCGTCGACCTGGCTCGACGCGATGACGCTGCCGCTGGACCTCGCGGGGCAGCTCCGGGACGCCCTGGCGGCGGCGACCGCCGCCCGCGCCGGCATGGACTCGGCCGATCCGTTCCGGTTGGAGCCTCAGGCCCGAGGATTGAGCGCCTTGGAGCGCGGCCAGCTCGGAGATCCGAATGCCGGCGACGACGTCGCAGGCATCGGATTCTCGCTCCCAGAACCGCGACTCAGCATCTGGGTCGGGCGCGGGCGGGTGTGGGCGGCCGCGGCGACGGGTCGCACCGATGAGGCGGCGGAGATGGCGGCGGCGCAGGGCCGGATCGCTATCGAACAGCACCACATCTCGTGGGGAGCGCTGGCGCTCCACGATGCGGTGCGGCTCGGCCGAGCCGAGCTCGTGGTCGAGGACCTCGGCGCCCTCAGGGACGACCGCGGCGCCCACCTCGTCACCGCCATGGCCGATCACGCTGCGGCATCGCACGCCGGAGCGGGCGAAGGCCTGCTGGCGGTGGCGGAACGTTTCGCCGCCATGGGCGCCCCGCTCCTCGCCGCCGAGGCCGCCGCCCAGGCCGCCTTGATCCTCCCACCGGCCGCGTCGTCGCTGGCGGCCTGTCTTTCGAGGGGATGGGAGGCGCGGTGTCAGGATCCCGTGACGCCGGCGCTCGGCGCCCGACCGGACACCGTTTCCGAGCGCGAGTTCGAGGTCGCCCTCGACGCCGCAAGAGGCGAAACCAGCGCCGATATCGCCCGCCTGCGTTTCATCTCGGTGCGCACCGTCGACAACCACCTCCGCTCGGTGTACCGCAAGCTCGGCATCGGTGGACGGGAAGAACTCCGCGCGGTCCTGGCGCCCCTCACCACGCACCAGGACCACGCCGGACTTGACTGAACCTCACGGACAATCGATTTCGAAACTGGCCTCGACCTCGTCGTCGTTCTGGTTGTTCCAGTAGGTGTCCTCCTGGCTGGTGAACCGGGTGCCGGACGCCTCGACGAGATCGTTCCTGGCGAACCATTGGATCGGGGTGGAGTCGACGATCTGAATCGAGTACGAGTCCTCGCCGCCCGAGATGAGGACACGGAAGCCGTCCCCGACCGTCCCGACGTCCACCCCGTCGCCGACCTGGCAGACCACCGATTCGATCGGGTGCTCCACACCGTCGAAGATCAAGGTGCCACGACCACCGCCGATGCCCAGGGCGTCGGCAGACTCCCCGGCCACCTCGCCCTCGGCGATGGTGGCCTGGGAGGCATCCGCGGTACCTCCGCCGACATTGGGAAGGACGTCACCACCGCCACAGGAGGTGAGCATGGCGAAGACGGCGATCGCCAGCATCGAGCGGTTCATCGTGCGCACGGAGTACTCCTCTGCATTCGGTGTTCGGGGTGCAGGCCGCAAGATATGTCCGCGAGCCGATGGCGCCGCTACTCATCGGCGGGACAACGACTACTCATTTCGGGACGGGTTCCTGCCGCGACCCACGGGGGCTCCCCGCGCGGCCGGCCGCTTCGCCTCTGCCGGAACTGCCGGTAGACTGCCCGTTCTCGACGATCAGTCGGGGCCCATAGCTCAGCCCGGTTAGAGCGCATCCCTGATAAGGATGAGGCCGCTGGTTCAAATCCAGCTGGGCCCACCAATCCTCCGACGGCGGGTCGACGCGTGGCGGCGGGTGTCCGTCGCTGGCTGCCGGATCGCTTCTCTCCGCAACACCAATCAGGCTGCACCATCGCCACCAATCTGGTGAGCCCACCGGCCTGATGATCGTATGGCGAGTAAGGCGTCGGGAACGCGACCGAGCTATATCCGAGGAGAGGTGGGACGCCTCACCATCAGCCACACCGGAACACCCGACTCGGTGGCAGTCGTCTCCTCGATCACCTCGAATCCGAAGTGCTGATAGAAGGCCACATTGCCAGACGTCTCCGTATCCAGAAAGATCGAGGTGTTCTCGTGGTCCGCTCTGCGTATTCCTGACCGTAGGAGGGTGGACCCCAGCCCCTCGCCCTGACGCTCGGGCTCGACCCCGATGGTTGTCAGGTACCAGTGTGGATCTGGCATCAGGGCCTTCCTCCGCTCTTCCAACTGACGAAGCACTGCCATCATTCGGCGGCGGTCCTTGGCGGGCAGGCTCATCGTGAAACGCGGCAGGGCGAAGCCCGACCTCACCATTGCCCAGAATCCGATGTCTCTGCCTGGCGGCAGCCACAGCGCAACGGCGTCGACGCCCGGAGTCGTCTCGGCCACACCTCGGGCCGCAGCAGTCGCCTTGACCGCCCCGGTGAGCATCCCCACAAGCAGTTCGAGTCGCTTGTCCGCATCAAGGAACGTCGCCTTCCACAGAGGATCGTCCAGGAACGCCCGGCCAAGTACCTCGGAGGCGCGCTTGTACTCGTTCGACGGCAGCGCAACGACCACATGGGAGTTGGATCCGGTCACGAATCCACACTAGATGCACCCGGGTGCCCGCCTCGAGGTGCGCCACCCAGGCCCGCAGCGGGTGGTGTGGACTCCGGCAGGTCCTGATCTTGGTTCGCGATGATCAATCCGTGGTCGGTCGAGCGGACGGCGCGCCATCGCGGAGATCCGCCCTTGGTTCGAGCCGCGTCATCCCTCCGCGTTATGGTGGACCATATGTTGGGATACCTTCCCTACCTCGGGTTCATCGGGGTGATGCTGGCCATCGTGTGGTGGGTGCGGCGAAGAGCGCGTGAGATCGACTCGGTCATCGAGCGCGAGTACAAGGACCCACCGATCGCCGACGTGCGGCAGGGCACCGGGTCTCCCTGACCCTGCCCGCGTCGTGAAGGTTCGCCCCATTTGCGGCGGCGGCTGCGCCACGGCACCCTGGCGGCGTCCACTCGGACCGAGAGGAGGGGCCCATGGACGTCTGCAACGCCAGCCAGGACTTCGTCTGCGACTGGGTGTACGACGTGACCGGCAACGCCCGGCTGGCCGAGATCGCCGACTGGATCGTCGAGCGTCCCCTCAAGATCCTCGTCATCTTCCTCGCTGCCTACCTCCTCAATCGGGTGCTGCGCAACGTCATCGCCCGCGCCGAGCAGCGGATGATCACCGACCGGGACCGCAAGCTGGAAGCCCGGGCCGCCGAGGAGGTCGAGGACGGGCGGTTCCGGAGCCGCAGCGAGCGGGCGATCGCCAAGTCGGCGTTCCTCGTGCAGACCGCGGAACGCTCCAAGCAACGAGCTCGCACCCTCAGCACCGTGCTCGAATCGGCGGCGACGCTCGTCATCTTCGGGATGGCGATCCTCATCGCCCTCGGGGAACTCGACATAAGTGTCGGACCCCTCCTGGCCGGCGCCGGCATCGTCGGCATCGCACTGGGGTTCGGAGCGCAGTCCATCGTGCGCGACTTCCTCGCCGGCACGTTCATGCTGATCGAGGACCAGTACGGCGTCGGTGACATCGTCAACCTCGGCGACGCCACCGGCATCGTCGAGGAGATCAGCCTGCGCACCACCAGGCTGCGCGACATCGAAGGCACGGTGTGGACCGTTCCCAACGGGGAGATCCGGAGGGTGGCGAACAAGTCCTACTCGTGGGCCCGGGCGGTGCTCGACATCACCGTCGCCTACGACACCGACCTCGACCACGCCGAACGCGTCATCAAGGAGGCCGCCGACACGTTGTGGCGCGACCCGCTCCCCACCGCCACCCTCCTCGAGGAGCCCGAGATCTGGGGCCTCCAGGACTTCGGAGACAATGCCATCGCCATCCGGCTCGTCGTCAAGACGGAACCGGGCGAGCAGTGGGCGGCGAGCCGCGAGATCCGGCGCCGCATCAAGGACGCCTTCGATCGCGAGGGCATCGTCATCCCGTTCCCGCAACGGGTGGTGTGGAGCGGCGAGGCCTCGGCACCGGAACCCGGGCCGGCCGAGCCCGAGTGACCGGCCACCCTTGGCCGGTCCGCAGATTCACCTTCCTAACGGCCCGTCGCTGACATACTTGGTCACCCACGAACCCGGGAGGATTCGATGCACATCCGCAAGACGTGGCTCGTCGCCGCGTTCACCGTGATCGCCATGCTGTCCGGATCGGTGGTCGCACTGGCGGCCCACGAGTTCACCGACGTTCCCGCCAGCAACGTCTTCCACGACGACATCGCGTGGCTGGCCGACGCCGGGGTCACCCTCGGCTGCAACCCGCCTGCCAACGACCAGTTCTGTCCCAACGCTGCCGTGAGCCGGGCCCAGATGGCGGCGTTCCTCCACCGCTTCGCCGACATGCCGATCGAGACCACCATCGCCATCGACCAGATCGGGTTCCTCCCCGTCCGGGAGAACGACACCTACCTCGACTACGACTACAACGCGGCCGGGACGATCGGGCGTACCTCACCGAAGCCGATGGGAGCCTCGGTGCCCCTCCCGAACGGGGCGACCGTCACCGGCCTGTCCGGCACGCTATGTGACGCCACCAACGCCGCCGACTTCACCGTCCGGTTGATCCGGCGCCCCAACGCCGCCGTGTCCGGTGCCTACGCCGAGACCATGGCGGAGGTGACCACCTCCGGTGACGACTGCTCCCAGACTGTCTCGACGTCAACCGTCGAGAACCCGGTGGTCGACACCACCCACTACTCGTACGCGGTGGAGGTCTGGTGGGCGACGGGGACCTCCTCCTCCAACTCCATCTGGATCCGGCGGGCCACCGTCACCTACGAGCGGCCCCTCGTGCCGTAACCGCCGGGGGCGCCCGGCCCCGACCTCACACCGGACGGAGGGTCCCGGCGAAGACCTGCCAGGCCAGCGCGCTCTTGGCGAACAGGCTGAGCAGGATGTAGACGCGCTCGCCGTACAGGTAGTCGGCCCAGCGTCCCACCTTGCGGTACTGCAGCACCATGTTGACGGCGAACACGTTGAAGAACACGAACAGGGAGAAGAAGATCCCGTAGACGAACCCGGGAGGCCCGCCCTCGGGCCCTCCGGCCCCGATCAGGGCGATCGTGATGCAGATCCACGGCACCGCGCCGGCGAACACCCCGAACCAGAACGCCGTCCAGTCGGTGCGGGTGGTGCTCTGGTTGTGGAGTTCCATCATCCAGCCGAACAGGATCATGGCGGCGTTCACCGCGAACAGGGCGATGAGCGCCATGGCGTCGTAGATGCCGACCAGCATGGCGATCACCACGATCATGACCGACGAGCTGACCGAGTACTCGATCCAGCGGGCGTAGTTGACGCCCTTCTCGAGCATGCGGACGTACCGGGGATAGCCCCAGGGGGAGACGATGACGAAGTGGGCGATCGCCGACAGCAGCAAGAAGAGGGCCACCAGCGGCCCGAGCTGCACCTCGAAAGCGGTCTTGAAGTCTGGCGTCAACGCCTCGGTGGCTGGGTCGAAGCGGCTGAACGCGGTGGTCACCGGAAGGGCGAAGTCGGTGGAAAGGGCGTACACGGCTACCGCCTGGGCGAGGTGCACGAACCCCATGATCAGGTTGAAGCGCCGGAGACGGCGAAGCCGATCGTCGGTCATCATCACTCCCTGTCGTCCTCTTCCAGAAGGATACGGGACGCCGCCAACTGCTGCCGGAACGCCGTCCACAGACCTGGCGGTCCCGCCGTGGCCGGCGCCAGCCGGGCCGCCACTTCGCGGTGGTCGACAACCTCGGATCGGCATTCCGGGCAGATGGTGAGGTGGCGTTCGACGGTGCGGCGCTCCTCCTCCTCCACCGCGTCGAGGGCGTATGCCCCCAGGAACTCCTGGATGTCGCGGTGCGTCATGGCTTCGGTCACCTTCAGCTCACCGGAGCGAGGCCGTACCTGGTGAGTGCCCCGTTGAGGCGCTTCAACCCGGTCCGGATCCTGCTCTTGATCGTTCCTTCCGGTGTGTCCAGCAGATGGGCGACCTGCCGGTAGGTGAGACCGCCGAAGTAGGCGAGCTCGATCGGATGCCGCTCGATCTCCTCCAACTCCTCCAGGGCGGTTCTCACATGATCGGCCAGTGCCATCTCCCACACCTCTTCCTCGAGGCTCCAACCCGTCGCTGCGGTGAGACGGGCGTCACGCTCTTCCCGTGTACGGCGCGAGGACTCCGATCGGATGACGTCGATGCTCCGGCCGTGGGCGTGGGCGAGCAGGAAGGAACGCAGCGAGCCGCGCCCCGGGTCGAACTTGTGGGGCTCTCTCCACAACCTCAGCAGCACCTCCTGGACGATCTCCTCGGCCAGGTCGGGGTTTCTGAGGATGCGCAGGGCGAGCCCGTAGACGGGACCGCCGTGCCGGCGGTACACCTCGGCGAGGGACGGTTCGTCCCGCTGGGTGATTCCGTCGACGAGGTCGATATCGGCTCGCTTGTCCAGGGGTTCGTGCTTCGTGTAGCTCATCATTTAGTACTAAGACACCTCCAGGGGGCATGTTTAGTACTAAATGCTCAGGACGTCAAGGGTGAATCGCGAGGATTCCCGGGATCGGAGCGGCTGCGTCAGGCCTTGGTGACGGAATCGAGCACCATCCGAACGGCGCCGGGCCCGTCGGCAGCCCACCCGTCCGCTCCCAGCGACGTGGCGTGGGCGGCGTCGACGACCGCGCCGCCACCCACCAGGACCAGGGCATCCGTGCTCGCCCGCACCGCCTTCACCGCCCTACGGATCTCGCGATCGGATCCGGCTCGGGTGGCGCTGATGCACACCGCGACCGGGGTCCCGATTCGCTCGATGATGCCCGCCAGGGTCTCGGAAGGAATGTCGACCCCCAGGTCCGTCACTTCGAATCCGGCGGCACGCAACAGGTCCGAGAGCATGGCGGACGGGATCGCGTGCACCTCACCCTCGGGGGTGGTCACCACGACCCGGCCCCAGGTGCGGCCCTTGCGGGCGAAACGCGGCCCGAGCCGCCCCACGATGCGGATCGCCACCGCGCTGGCGAGGTGCTCCACCGCCACCGAGATCTCCCCGTCGTGCCACCGGCACCCCACCGACTCGAGGGCCGGCCCGAGCATCTCGGTGTACACCCCGGCGGGTTCCATGCCCGATGCCAGGGCGGCCTCGACCACCCCCCACGCCCCTGCCTCATCTCCCGCGACGAGGCGAGCCTCCAGCCGCCTCGCCCAGTCGGCCGGATGCCGGGGCCGTGCCACCGGATCGGTGTCGTGCCGGAAGGCCTCGAGGTCGGCCACCGACACCTCCCACGTCCCGCCCGACTTGTGGGCCGGAAGGCGGCCGAGGCGGACGTACCGGTACACGGTCATGTAATGCACGCCGAGCCGGTCGGCGGCCTCCTGGAGGGTGATCGTGTCGGGTGACTGGTCCATCAATCTCATCTCGATTCTGGCGTTCACTCTTTTTAGCACTAAAACGGCCATCCGGCCAGCGGCGCGGTCCCGTACTCATGGCGAAACGTCCGCATGAGGAAGGAACGAGACATGCGCAAGCTCATCATGATGGCCGTCGTCTTCGCACTGGCGATGGTCCCCGGAACGGCGCTCGCCCAGAGCGGCGAGGGAACCGTGACGGTGGTCCACGGTGTGCCCGACCTGGCGGTCGACGTCTACGTCAACGGCGACCTCACCCTTTCCGATTTCCAGTTTGGGACGGTGACCGACCCGCTCACGCTGCCGGCCGGTGACTACGACATCGCCATCCGCGCCGCCGGCGCCGACGCCGCCAGCGACCCCGTCCTCGCCGAGACCGTCGCCCTGCCGGCAGGCGCCAACGCGACCATCGAAGCCAACCTCGACGGCGCCGGCGCCCCCGTCATCAGCGCTTGGGTGAACGGCATCTCCGCCATCGACGCCGGGAACGGCCGGGTGACCGTGCGTCACACCGCCGCCGCCCCCAACGTCGACATCCTGGCGAACGACGGAGCCCTCTTCTCGGACGTACCCAACGGCGCTGAGGGCGTCGCCGACGTCCCCGCCGGCGACTACAACGTCAAGGTCACCGCGGCCGGTGATGCCAGCACGGTCGTCACCGAGGTGGCGGCACTCACGATCCCCGAGGGAACGAACGTGATCGTGTACGCCATCGGCGATCTGGAGGGAGGGAGCTTCCAGCTCGCGGTCCAGACCATCGCAGGCCTCCAGGCCGCTCCCAACGGTGTGCCCACCGGCACCGGTGGGGATCTCGGCGCCGCGATGCCCACCTGGTTTGTCGCCATGCTGGCGATCGCAGGTGTGCTGATCGTCGCCGGAGGCGTCTCCGGTCTCCAGACCGCACGCCGTCAACGCTGACGGGAGAATCTCGAGTCGCATCGCAGGCTCCTCACCCCCATGCGAACCGCACTCGCCATCGTCGCCGCCGGAATCCTCGTTCTCGGGATCGCCATCGGAGCCTGGATCGTGTCCCGTCCTCCGGTCGGCGCCGGTGACGCCATCGCCTTCGAGCAGGCGCTCACTCCCCCCACCACGAGCGGCACCCCCTCGATTTCCCCGACAACGACATCGCCTCCTGAAGATGGCCCACCGGCAACGCCCGACCGAGCCGTCTCCATCCCACGGTTCACCGTCGGCGAGTATCCGGAGGCCCGCTCCAGGATTCCGGTGGCGCTTCACATCCCCGCCATCGATCAGGACGCACCCATCGTTGCGACGGGTGTCGAACTCAGCGGTGAGATGGAAGTTCCGGACAGCGTCAACGAGGTCGCCTGGTACCGGCATGGGCCCGCCCCCGGCGAACCGGGATCGGCCGTGCTCGCCGCCCACGTCGACCTGGCAGGACAGGGACCCGGCGTGTTCTTCCGGCTGCACGAACTGGAGCCGGGAAGCGTTCTCTCGATCGACTTTGACGACGGCAGCAGCGAGACCTACCGGGTCGAAGCCCGCACCCTCTACGACAAGGAGGTGCTACCCATTGCAGTCGTCTTCAGCCGGGAAGGGCCTCCGGTGCTCACCCTCATCACGTGCGGGGGAGCGTTCGACGAGCGGGTCAGGCGTTACGACGGCAACGTCGTCGTCTATGCCGTCCCTGTGGGTGACGAGACGACCTCGTAACGCTTCGGGTGCCCCCCCGGCAGCCTCCAATCCGGCCCCGGCATTCGCCGAATCCGTCCCCATCCGCGACTCGTAGACTCCCCCGGTGCCCCGTGACCCCCTCTTCACCCGGTCCTTCGTGCTCGTCTCCCTGGCGAACCTGCTCCAGGGGCTCTCGTTCTTCCTCTTCATCCATCTCCCCTCGTACCTGACCGATCTCGGTGCAGGCGAGGTGCAGGTCGGGATCATCGTCGGGGTCACCGCCATCGCCTCGATCGCGGTACGTCCCTTCATCGGGCCGATCCTCGACACCGGCGGCCGACGGCCCGTCATCCTCTTCGGGGGGCTCCTCAACACGGCGGCGGTGGCGCTCTACCTCACCGTCAACTCCCTCGGCCCATGGCTGTATGCGGTCCGCATCCTCCACGGCATCGCCGAGGCGACCATGTTCACCGCACTGTTCACCTACGGCGCCGACATCGTCCCCGCCAGCCGACGCACCGAAGGACTGGCACTCTTCGGGGTGTCCGGGCTCCTCCCCATCGCGCTCGGCGGCGTCATCGGCGAGCTGGTGCTGCGCTGGGGCACCTTCCACGCCCTCTTCCTCACCGCGGCCGGGTTCGGTCTGGCGGCGGTCGCCATGGCGCTCAACCTGCCCGAGCCGAGCCACGGCACCGAACCGGATTCCGAGCGGGTCGGGTTCGTGCGTTCCGTCGTCCGCCCCAATCTGCTGCCGATCTGGCTCATCACCGCCACCTTCTCCATGGTGCTGAGCGGCTACTTCACCTTCCTGCGCACCTTCGTCGACGAGACCGGCATCGGATCGGTCGGGCTCTTTTTCGCCACCTACGCCGGGACGGCCATCACGCTCCGGATCCTCTTCGCCCGACTCCCGGAACGGATCGGGGAACGCAAGGTGCTGTTCCCCGCCCTGTTCGCCCTCGTCGCCGGATTCCTGGTCCTCGCAAGGGCGGACAGCGCCACCTACCTCGCCGTCGCCGGTGTGTTGTGCGGCACCGGGCACGGCTACGCCTTCCCGATCCTCTACGGCTTCACCGTCACCCGGGCCAGCGCCGAGGACCGCGGGTCGGTGCTCGCCTTCTTCACCGCCCTCTTCGACGTCGGCACCCTCCTCGGCGGGCCGATCCTCGGCGCCATCATCTCCTGGTTCGGCTACTCCACCATGTACGTCACTGCGGCGGTGATCCTGACCGCCGGCATCGCGGTCTACGCCACGTGGGACCGCCGGTACGACCCGGCCTCTGTGCCCGACTGAGCGCGGGGCTCACGAGCCGGCGAGGTCCGTGTAGCCGCCGAGGACGGTGTCCCAACCGGTGTCGTATCCGTCCCGGATCGCCGCCGCCTCGTCCCCGAGCCGCTCCCAGTCGCGGTGCTCGAGCGACACCCGGCAGGCTCCCTCACCGGCGGGGTCGAAGCGCACCTCGATCTCGGTGCTCTGCGCCGGATCACGACCGACGAACCACGAGATCACGAGCCGGGACGGCGGTTCCCACACCCGAACCGTTCCCCACTCGTGCTCGGTCCCGTCTCGGAGCCGCTCGTAGATCCTGCCGTCCGCCTTCGGCTCGCACAGGGCGGTGACGGCCTCGTCACCCCCGATCGAGTGCGTCGCCAGCGGCCACCACTCGCCGATGCGATCGGTGAACACGGCGAAGGCCGTCGCCGGTGGGACCTGGACGGTCCGTTCCTTACGAACGGGTGGAAGCGACATCAGTGGTCTCCCTTCTCGTCGTCGTCAGCGGCGACCGCGGAGGCGAACCGCCCCAATGCCTCGTCCCACATCTCCTCCACCCAGCTGCGGAGGGCGTCGATCCCGGACGGGTCGACCGAGTAGATGCGGCGTGTCCCCAGCGCCTCGGCCTGGACCAGGCCCGCCTGGCGCAACACCCGCAGGTGCTGGGAGACCGCGGGACGAGACACGGGGAGCTCAGCCGCGAGCTCCCCCACCGCCCGCGGCCGGTGGCGGATCCGGTCGAAGATCTCCCGTCGGGTGGCGTCTCCGAGGGCGTCGAGCTGTCGTGCATACATCAGACCCATATCGTAAGCACCACCTTACGGTAAGTCAACACTTACGCATTGTGCCGAGGTCGTGCCGCTATCCTCACCCCATGGCGAACGCACCCCGGTCCGACCGCATCCACGCCGCTCTGATGCTCACCGTCGCCGGCGCCACCATCGCCTACTGGGTCGAGCACTTCACCAAAGGTCGCCTCCAGACCGAGGACGACGACCCCGCCTACCTCGCCTTTGAGAACGCCTTCCCCGCCGCCGACGCCTACATGGCCGCCTGCTTCATCGCATCGGCGCTGCTGCTCCGGAAACAGAACGCCGCCGCGGTGCCGCTCGGCATCGCCGCCGGCAGCGCCATGGTCTTCCTCGGAGCGATGGACACTCTCTACAACCTGCAACACGGCAAATACCGCAAGATGGACAGCGCCATGGCGGCCGAGACGATCATCAACGTCGTCAGCTTCACCTTCGGCCCCGCCACGATGGTGCGGCTGTGGCGAGCCCGCCGCCGCCTCGCCGGCTGACCCGCCTCAGCCGATCAGCTCCACCGCGGCGGCCACGATCCGTTCCACGTTGGGGAGCGCAGCCTGCTCGAGATGGCGGGCGAACGGGATGGTGCCCTCCACCGCCACCCGGCCGAACCTGGCCGCCAGGCCGCTCTCCGCCACCACCGCCGCGACCTCCCCCGACAGGCCGAACCCGGCGTAGTCCTCGTCCACCACCAGCACCCGCTTCGTCGCCCCGGCGGCGTCCACGATGGTGTGCCGGTCGAGCGGGCGCACCGTCCGTAGATCCACCACTGCCGTCTCGATCCCCCGCTGCTCCAGCTCGGCGGCCGCCTCCAGGCAGCGGTGCACCCCCACCGCCAGGCTGAACATGGTGAGATGACGTCCCTCACGGCGCACCACCGCCCGGCCGATCGGAACTGCAGGCGGGGGATCCGCCACCTCGCCGGCGGCGCCCGCCAGCGGGATGTCGAAGGTCACCGTGTCCCGCCGCGACCCCGCCAGCCACTCCAGCCAGGTCGCCGACAGCAGCTTGTGCTCCAAGAACACCACCGGGCCGTCGTGGGCGAGGGCGCTACGCATCAGCCCGGCGGCGTCGGCCGGGGTCGAGGGAACCACCACGGTGAGTCCCGGGATGCCCCCCAGGAGCCCCCACAGCGCCTGCTCGTGCTGTCCCCCGTCGCCGTACCCGCCTCCGCAGGTGGCCCGCACCACCATCGGCACCTTCCACTTGCCCCCCGAGAAGTCCTCGATCTTGGCGGCCTCGTTGAGGAGACCGCTGAGCGCCACCGCCACGAAATCCACCAGCATGATCTCCACGATGGGACGCAGCCCCGCCATCGCCGCCCCCACCCCGGCGCCGAGGAACGCCGACTCGCTGATCGGAGTGCCCCGCACCCGCTCGGGCCCGAATCGCACCAGCAGCTCACGGCGCACCATCGGCACGTCCTCGCCGAACACCACGATCCGGTCGTCGCGGCGCATCGCGTCCATCACCGCCAGATCGATCGCCTCTCCGAACCCCACCTCGGTCACGGCGCCACCCCCGCGATCTCCAAGGCTTCCCGCACCACCGCGTCCACCTCGGCGCGGGCCGCCGCCTCCAATGCACCCAGCCGGGAGTCGTCGAGACCCTTTGCGGCCCTGCGGATCGGGTCCTTCCGGGGCCCGAAACGGGACGCCGCCGCCCGCGCCAAGGTGCCGATCAGGCGCCGCGTCCCCGCCCCCCGAGCCCGCATCTCACCGGCCGACCGGTCCATGCTGCCCCGCGCCAGCCGCGGGATCTCGCCCCCGACCTCCCGCGGATCCTCGAAGAACCGCAACAGCGGATCATCCTCGAAATGGCCCCGGGGCCGTTGGCAGGTCGCCCACAAGAACCCGGGACCGCGGCCCCGCCGCGCCCGATTCACCGCCTTGCCGGCCACCGCCCACACTTCGGACACCGACGACCCGTCAACCCGCCACGCCGGTATGCCGAACGCATCGGCTCTCCTCCCCGGCGTGCCCCCGGTCATCTCACCCGAGCGGGTCGAGATGGCCCATCCGTTGTCCTTGCACACGAACACCACCGGCAGCTTCCACACCACCGCCAGGTTGAGCGCCTCCATCAACATGCCCTGGTTGATCGCCGACTCCCCGAAGAACGCCACCGCCACACTGCCCGGCCGGAGCCGCAGACCAGAGAGGGCGAACCCGCAGGCGAGCGGCGCCGAAGACCCGACGATGCCCGACGATGCCACCAGACGCTCCCGATCGAACAGGTGCATGTGGCCACCGCGGCCGTGACCCGACCCTTCCTCGCGCCCCAGCATCTCGAGGAGCAGCTCTTTCGGGTCGGTACCGCGGGCCAGCAGCGCCGCGGTCGGGCGGTGATCGAGCGCCACCGCGTCTCCCTCGTCCAGGTGGGCCATCACCCCGGCGATGATGCCCTCCTCCCCGATCCCCAAATGCATCTCACCCGAAATGAGACCCCGCCACCACAGATCGCCGATCGCCTCCTCGAACAGGCGCATCCGCGTCATGTCGGAGTAGAGGTCGGCGAGGGGGGCGGTCCGTGCCGGCATCGTCACCTCACGCCCGGTAGTGCTGACGGATGATGCGTTCGAACGCCCAGTAGGGAATCCACCGCTTCAACATCGACGCCAGGCGCTCCGACGCCTCCCCCACCGTGTAGCGGAGGCGCGGGGCGCGACGGCGGGCGATCTTCACGACCAGATTCCCCACCAAGGTCGGGTCGGAACCGTTCACCTCGTCGCTCTCGATCACCTTCAGCGACCGGTCGAATCGGTCCCGCTCCGGCGAGGTGTCCATGGCGTCGATGGTGCGGCGCGCCTTGGTGAACCCGGTGGTGAAGTCGGCCGGTTCGATCAGCACCACCCGGATCCCGGACGGCCGCGCCTCCATCCGCAGCGCCTCCATCAGTCCCTCGAGGGCGAACTTGGTGGCCGAATACAACCCCTGGTACGGAAGGGCGATGATCCCGCCGATCGAACCGATCGTGATGATGGTGCCCCGACCCCGCTCCCGCATCACCGGCACCACCGCCCGGCACATGCGCAGCACCCCGAAGAAGTTGGTCTCGAACTGGCGGTGCGCCTCCTCCAGGCTGGTGTCCACGATGGGACCGGCGATCCCGAACCCGGCGCAGTTGACGAGCAGGTCGATGCGGCCCGCGGCCTCCGTCACGGCCGCCACCGCGGCATCCACCGATTCGTCGACGTCGACGTCGGCGGCCACCATCTCCACCGACGGGGCAGGATCACCCGGATCGGACGGAAGGTAGGTGCCGAACACCCGGAAGCCGGCCTCCACCAGGCGGCCGGCCGTCGCCCGGCCCAAACCGGACGCCGCTCCCGTCACCAGCGCCACCCGCCTCGATTCCACGGCCCTCCTCTCACGGCCGCTCCCGAGCATAGGGAACTCGCCGACTGCGGTACGTTGTGGGCAGCACCACATCACGAGGAGCCCAGCCATGAACACCTCCAACCCGGCCCGCAACGCGCTGGCGGGCATCCGCCTCACTCTCGGCATCGGCGGTCTGGTCGCCCCCGGCCTCCTCGCTCGCTCCTTCGGGATCGATCCTGCCGAGAGCCGCGGGCTCACCGCCATGATCCGGGTCTTCGCCGCCCGCGAGCTGATGATGGGCGTCGGGATCCTGGCCACCTCCGGCCCGGAACGCGACCGCTGGCTCCGGTGGGGTGCGATGGTGGACGCCGGCGACGTCGTCTCCGCCCTCCTCGCCGGGATCCGCCGCGACGCCCCGGCCCGCGCCGTTCTCCTCACCGGTGCCGCCGGCTCCACCGCGGTGGCGCTCGGCCTCTCCCAACTCAAGTGTGGCGCCACCCGCACCACCTGATCAGGCCCCGTTCCTGAGACAGCCTCTCGGCGGGCACTTCATCGGATAGGCTGCCGGGGCTCCGGCGAGCTCGCCGCGGCGGCGAGGCGCGCCCCTTCCATCACGGGAGTCAGCCGACAGCGCAGCCATGGTCTTCTCATCGATCTCCTTCCTGTTCTTCTTCCTCCCGGTCTGCCTGGCGGGCTACGCCGTGGTGGGGAAGCGGCTCCGCAACGCCTGGCTGCTCCTCATGTCGCTCGTCTTCTACACGTGGGGCGGCGGCGCCCTCGTCACCCTCCTCCTCGCCTCCACCGTGCTGCACTACGCCGCCGGGTTGCTGGTGGCGTCCGGGCACCGTACCGGCAACCCTCGCCGGGTTCGCGCCGGGGTGATCGGCGCGGTGACGGTGAGCCTCGCCATGCTCGGCTACTTCAAGTACGCCAACTTCGTCGTCGCCCAGATCAACTCGCTCGGGGCGCATCTCGGCTGGGGTGACATCGCCTGGACCTCGGTCGTGCTCCCGATCGGGATCTCCTTCTTCACCTTCCAGTCGATGTCCTACACCCTCGACCTGGCCCGCAACCGGGTCGAGCCGATGCGAAACCTGCTCGACTTCGCCCTCTTCGTGGCGCTGTTCCCGCAGCTCATCGCAGGCCCGATCGTGCGCTACCACGAGATCGCCGACCAGCTCGCACACCGCCGGGTCGGGATCGACCGCTTCGCCGAGGGGGCGCTGCGCTTCGTCCACGGCCTCGCCAAGAAGGTGCTCATCGCCGACGCGGTGGCGCCCATCGCCGACGCCGCCTTCGGCGCCGGCGGGGCCAACCTCTCCGCCGCGGCGGCCTGGATCGGGGTGATCGCCTACACGGTGCAGATCTACTTCGACTTCAGCGGCTACTCCGACATGGCGATCGGGCTGGGACGGCTGTTCGGCTTCGAATTCCCCGAGAACTTCCGGCGCCCCTACTCGGCGGTCTCGGTCACCGACTTCTGGCGGCGCTGGCACATCACCTTGTCGAACTGGTTCCGGGACTACCTGTACATCCCGCTCGGCGGGTCACGCGCCGGCCCGGGACGCACCTACCTCAACCTCTGGATCGTGTTCCTGCTCGTCGGGTTCTGGCACGGCGCCAACTGGACGTTCGTCGTGTGGGGCGCCTACCACGGCGCCCTCCTCGCCTCCGAGCGCCTCTTCGGCCAGCGACCGGTCGATCCGACGGTGGCGTGGGCGCCGCTGCGGCGAGCAGTGATCCTGCTCGCCGTCATGGTGGGCTGGGTGGTGTTCCGCGCCCCCGACATCGGAGCGGCGGTCTCCTACCTCGGCGCCATGGTCGGTTCCGGCACGGCACCGATCGACCCCTTCGCCGGCGTGTTCGACATCCACGGCGTCATCGCGCTCACGATCGGATGCGCCTCGTTCCTGCTCCCCGGCAGCTTCGTCGGGGGTATCGCCATCACCCGGCTCCGCGGCGCCACCGGATGGACGCTCCGCTTCGCCGAGCTGTTCGTGGCCTTCCCCTACACGCTTCTCCTGGTGGCCACCGGGACCTTCAGTCCGTTCCTCTACTACCAGTTCTAGAGTTTCCGCCATGCGCCGCCTCGGAAACTGGACCATCGCGGTGGTGTTCGTCGCCATGCTCACCACGCCGCTGGTCCTCCTCGCCGCCGGGTTCCGGCCCGAAGCCATCGAGAACAAGGAACCCGCCGCCTTCCCCGCGCTCGATCTCGGCGCCCTGCTCGACCAGGACCTCGGTTCCGAACTCAACGCCTACTTCGAGGACGCCCTGCCCGGGGTCGACGCCGCGGTCGAAGCCAACGCCTGGCTCCATCAACAGCTCGGGGAGTCACCCAACCCGGACGTGATCCTGGGGCGCGACGGATGGCTCTTCTGGAGTCACACCCTCAATCAGCCGTGCATGGGCCCCGACGAAACGGCTGCGTTCGTCGATGTCGTGGCGCGGGCGAACGCGGTGGTCACCTCGACCGGGCGGCGCTTCCTGCTCGCCATCGCCCCCGACAAGCCGAGCATCTACCCCGAGATGATGAAGAGCGAGCCGACCTGCGTGCTCGAGACCGCCGCCGGCCTCCGCCAGGTCGACCTCCCCGGGGTGCTCGTCACCACCTGGGACGACATGGAGGCGGCCAAGGACCGTGAGCCCCTCTACCTGATCCTCGACACCCACTGGACCATGGCAGGCGCCGCGGTGCACGCGGCCGCCGTCGTCGACACCCTCGCCCCCGGGTCGTGGCGGCCCGACGCCCTCGTCGCCACCGGGACGGAGGAGAAACAGGGCGACCTCACCGACATGATGGGGCTCCCCGCCTCCGAGACGGAGACCCAGTACGTCTCGCGGCCCCCCGGGCTCGTCACCACCGAGACCGTGACACGGGTGGAGACCGCGGCCGGAGAACCGGTGCCGGGGCTGGAGGCCCACGAGACGACGACGCCGGGAGCGCCACTGGGGGGAACCACCGTCGTGCTCCACGACTCGTACGGCTGGTCGCTGCTCCCGGTGATCTCTCCCTACTTCGAGGACGCCATGTTCCTCCGCCGGGTCTCTCCGGCCTTCTCCTACCTCCAGCCTCACCTCGCCGCGGCCGACACCGTGATTCACACCTCGGTGCAGCGGGACTTGTACGTGATGGTGGTGGAGGACGACCTCGCCGAGCAGTTCGTCGTCGCCTACGAGGACGAACTGGACTCGGTGCCCGTCACCGTCGACGAGACCGGCGACGCGATCGAGGTTGCGATGGAGGCTCCGGCGGGCGCCGATCCCTACCTCGTCGTGGCACTCGAACCCGGAACCGACGGGGCCACCTTCACCGTGGACGGCGCCACCCGCACCCTCGACGCCGACCGACCCGTCGCCGCCGTCTTCGCCCTCGACAGGGCCGTCACGATCGAGGTGACATCGGGCACCGTGACCTACCGGGGCGTCGTCGTACCCCACCCCTGACCCCGGGCCGGGAGCCCCCGGTCCGGCACCACGGTGACGCCTCCGGAAGCGTCGACCATCACCACCACCCGCGCCCCGTAGTGGCGCTCGATGCGCTCGACGGTGAGGACCTCGACCGGGAGCCCCTCCGCCGCCACCTTCCCGTCCCCCAGCAACAGCAGCCGGTCCGGGAACTGGCCGGCGATGGTGAGGTCGTGCATGGCGCTCACCACCGTGTGGCCCCGGTGACGCAAGGCGTCGACGAGCTGCATCGCTTCCTGCTGACGGCCGATGTCGAGGGACGTCGTCGGCTCGTCGAGCAGCAGTAGGTCCGGCTCCTGGGCCAGGGCACGGGCGAGCACCGCCCGCTGCAGCTCCCCGCCGCTGAGGGCGTCGAGGCGGCGACCCGCCAGATCGACCAGGGCCATCTCCTCCAGCACCCGCCGCACCACCGACACGTCCCCGGCCCCTTCCGAAGCGAAGTAACCGAGATGCGGCGTCCGTCCCAGCAGCACGTAGTCGACGACGGTCATCCCGGCCGGGATGGTCGGATGCTGTGGAACCATCGCCACCGCCCGCGACCACTCCCGGCGGGTCAGGCGCCGCCCCACGCGTCCCGCCAGCCGTACCCGGCCTGCGTAGGCAACGGTTCCCGCCAGAGCCCGCAACAGGGTCGTCTTCCCCGTCCCATTCGGTCCGATCAGCCCCACCCACTCCCCCACCTCGACCGTCAGGTCGATCCCGTCCAACACGGGATGCCCGTTGTAGGCGACCCGGATGCCCTCGGCCTGCACCATCGCGGTCATGACGCCCCCCTCCCCCCGGTCCGTAACACCAGTGCGAAGAACGGGGCACCCACGAAGGCGGTCACGACCCCGATGGGCAACTCGGCCGGCGACACCACGGTGCGGGCCAGCAGATCGGCCACGATGAGGAAGGTGGCGCCGGCCAGCATCGAGAGCACCACGAGGCGGCGGTAGCTCGGCCCCACCAGGAGTCGGAGCAGGTGCGGCACCACGATGCCGACGAAGCCGATCAGGCCACTCACCGACACCGCCGCCGCGGTCCCCAAGGTGGCGGCGAGCACGATCACGATCCGGACCCTGGGGACGTGCACCCCCAGCGTCGCCGCCTCCTCCTCACCGACGGCGAGCACGTCGAGGTGGCGACGGTGAGCCACCAGCACCGCCGCCATGACGACGAAGAACGGAAGCACCCCCAGCACCTCGTCCCAACCCACCGTTCCGAGCCGGCCCAGGATCCAGGTGAACACCTCCTGCACCGTGTCGGCCGAACGCTGCTGGACATAGGTCTGGACCGCGGCGAAGAACGCCGCCACCGCCACCCCGGCGAGGATCAACGTGTTGGTGCTGCGGCGCGACCCGATCCCCCCGAGGGAGTAGGTGACGACCACCGCCACCACCCCGCCGGCGAACGCCGCCACCGGGAGCACCACCCCACCGCCGGCGCCGAGCACGATGGCGATGGTGGCGCCGAGGCCCGCCCCACCGGCCACCCCCAGCAGGTAGGGATCGGCCAGGGGGTTACGGAAGACCCCCTGGTAGGCGGCGCCCGCCACCGCCAGGGTGGCCCCGACCAGGCCGGCCAGGATCACCCGGGGAAGGCGG
>JASFUV010000002.1:0-20505 GCA_050050155.1 Acidimicrobiia bacterium
GTACTCGAGGATCTGGTCCTTGGTGTAGCGGCGCTCCAGCTCGGCGGCGACCACCGCCTCGCAGAGCTTGCGTTCGATGGTGCGCTCCTCGGTGAGGAACGTCTTCTTGACGATCTGCTGGGTGATGGTCGAGCCGCCCTGGATGCCGTCCCCCTCGCTCCGGGCGTTGGCGACGGCGGCACGGGCGATGGCACGGAAATCGATGCCCTCGTGCTCGTAGAAGTCGCCGTCCTCGGCCGCCACCATGGCGTCGCGCACCACCTCGGGGATGTCTTCGAACCTGGCGGGCTGGCTGTTGCGCAGCGTCATCTCTCCGAGCAGCACCCCGTCGGCGGTGTACAGCGTCGAGAGGCTCCCGAGGTCGGGGAAGCTCAGGTCGTACTCGGAGGCGTTACAGATGTAGCGCTCCTCGAGATCCTGGACCGTGCCGAAGGCGGCGTTGGTCTCGAGGAAGGCGAAGATTCCGAGCACCGAGGCGCTCAGCACCGCGATCACGGCGAGCAGCGCCAAGGCGGCGACCCGCTTGCCGCGGCGCTCTCGACGCTCGATGAGGTGAATGCTCGGATCCATCTTCATTCCGGGGTGTAGACGTCCGGAGAGGGCGGAGAGTTCCCCGGGTAGCATCCACCCGGCACCGCGAGCGGATGATAGGGATGTCCGAGGACAACACCAGGCACCGTACCGGTTCCGATTTCGAGATCGACCCCGTCTACGACGAGTCGCAGCGCGCCGGGTGGGACGCCGGCGAGGCGCTCGGGGAGCCGGGGCGCTATCCGTTCACCCGCGGGCCCTACCCGTCCATGTACCGGGGCCGGCTCTGGACGATGCGCCAGTACGCCGGGTTCGGGTCGGCGGCCGAGACCAACGCCCGGTTCCGTGACCTCCTCGCCGCGGGGCAGACGGGCCTCTCGGTCGCCTTCGATCTCCCCACCCAGATGGGACTCGACTCCGACGACCCGATGTCGGAAGGCGAGGTGGGGCGAGTCGGGGTGGCGATCGATTCGCTCGCCGACATGCGCCGCCTCTTCGACGGCATCCCGCTCGGCGAGGTGACCACTTCGATGACGATCAACGCCACCGCCGCGGTGTTGCTGGTGCTCTACCAGCTCGTCGCCGAGGAGCAGGGGGTGGCGGCGTCGCGGATCCGCGGCACGGTGCAAAACGACATCCTCAAGGAGTACATCGCCCGCGGCACCTACGTGTACCCGGTGAAGCCGTCGCTTCGCCTCGTCACCGATCTGCTCGGGTACTGCCGGGACGAGCTCCCGGAGTGGAACACGATCTCGATCAGCGGCTACCACATCCGGGAGGCCGGTTCGACCGCGGCGCAGGAGGTCGGATTCACCCTCGCCAACGGCCTCGCCTACCTGGAGGCGGCCTGTGAGGCGGGCCACGACGTCGACGACCTTGCGCCGCGCCTCTCGTTCTTCTGGAACGCACACAACGACCTGTTCGAGGAGGCCGCCAAGTTCCGGGCGGCCCGCCGCCTGTGGGCCCGGCTCATGCGGGAGCGAGTCGGCGCCACCGCCCCCGAGTCGTGGCGGATGCGCTTCCACGCCCAGACCGCCGGATCGACCCTCACCGCCCAGCAGCCGTCCGGCAACATCGTGCGCACCGCCTACCAGGCCCTAGCCGCCGTCCTCGGCGGCACCCAGTCGCTGCACACCAACTCGTACGACGAGGCGCTCGGGCTCCCCACCACGGAGGCGGCGACCCTGGCGCTCCGCACCCAGCAGATCCTCGCCTACGAGACGGGGGTGACCGCCACCGTCGATCCTCTCGCCGGGTCGTACTACGTCGAAGCGCTCACCGACGAGATCGAGGCCGCGGCGCGGGACCTCATCGACGAGATCGATCGGCGGGGAGGAGCGGTGGGTGCCATCGAGGCCGGCTACCAGCAGCGCCTCATCGAGGAGGCGGCGTTCCGTCAGGCGCGGGCGGTCGATGCCGGCGACGCGGTCGTCGTCGGCGTCAACCGGTTCACCGATCGGGACGCCCCGGCCGGGACCCCGCTGAAAGTCGACCCGGAGGTGGAACGTGCCCGGGTGGCGGCGCTGACGCAGCGGAAGGCCGCCCGCGCCGAGGCGGCGGTGACCGGCGCGCTGGCGGAGCTGGCGGCCGCCGCCCGCGGCGACGCCAACCTGCTGTACCCGATGAAGGAGGCGCTGGCGCTGGAGGCGACGGTGGGGGAGGTGTCGGCAGCGCTCGCCTCCGTGTTCGGCCGGTACCGGCCCCGCTGACGGCGGGCGATCAGCGGATCACCATGAGGACCGCGCCCGACGTGACCGTGTCGCCGGGCTGGACCCGCAGGTCGACGATCTCGCCCGCCACCGGCGCGGTGACCTCGTTCTCCATCTTCATCGCCTCGAGGACGCACACCGGTTCTCCCGCAGCCACCGACGAGCCTGCGGCCTTGTGGACCTTCACGATGGTGCCCTGCATGGGGGCGGTGACGACCCCGGCGTTCTCGCCGACCGCGGTCGTCCTGCCGAGCTTCGGGGCGCGCCGGCGCGGGGCGGGACGCTGCCCACCCGGCGACGGGACGGCCATCACCGGCGCCCAGTAGCGGACCACGTAACGCCGTCCGCCCACCTCGACCGTCATCGACCGCTCGTCGACCTCCTCGTCCTCGGGGAGCGCCGGCGCCGGGGCGGGGGTGAGATCGTCGAAGTCGAGGTGATCCTCGACGGAGCGGGTGGAGTACTCCCCGGTGCGGAATGCGTCGGAGTCGAGGATGCGAAGGTGGGCCGGGATGGTGGTGGCGACGCCCGTCACCTCGAACGCCTCGAGGGCCCGGCGGCCGCGGGCGACCGCCTCGTCACGGTCCCGGCCCCACACCACCAGTTTGGCGATCAGGGTGTCGTAGTAGGGGGTGATGACGGAGCCGGGTTGCACCCCGCTGTCGACCCGCACTCCGAATCCTCCCGGCTCCCGATAGGTGACGATGGTCCCCGGGTTGGGGAGGAACCCCGTAGCGGGGTTCTCGGCGTTGATGCGGAACTCGATGGCGTGGCCCCGTGGCTCCACCCCCGTCACCGACAGCGCTTCACCGGCGGCGACCCGGAGTTGCTCCTTCACGAGATCGATGCCGGTCACCAGCTCGGTGACCGTGTGCTCGACCTGGACCCGGGTGTTCATCTCGAGGAAGTAGTGGCGGCCGTCGGCGGCGACGAGGAACTCGACGGTCCCGGCATTGACGTAGCCGGTGGCCCGCGCCACCGCGAGGGCGTCGGCGGCGAGGGCCTCCCGCTGCTCGGCGGAGAGTCCGGGGGCGGGCGTCTCCTCGACGAGTTTCTGATGGCGGCGCTGCATCGAGCAGTCGCGTTCCCCGAAGAAGACCGCGTTGCCGTGGGTGTCGCACATGATCTGCGCCTCGATGTGGCGGGGATGGTCGAGGTACCGCTCCACGTACACCTCGGGGTTGGCGAAGTAGGCGTCGGCTTCGCGCCGCGCCGCCTGGAAGCCCTCCTCCAGCCCGCCAGGGTCGCGGATGACCCGCAGGCCCTTCCCGCCGCCTCCATGGGCGGCCTTCACCGCGATCGGGTACCCGGCCCGCTCCGCGAACGCCTCCGCCTCTGCCACGTCCGTGATCGGTTCGAGCGTGCCGGGAACCGTGGGAACGCCTGCCTCCTCGGCGGCGCGGCGGGATGCGATCTTGTCTCCCATGGCCGTGATCGCCTCGGGGGACGGGCCGACCCAGATGAGGCCCGCCTCGATGACGGCGGAGGCGAAGCCGGCGTTCTCGGCGAGGAACCCGTAGCCGGGATGGATCGCCTCGGCCTTGGAGCCGCGGGCAACCTCGATGATGCGGGGGACGTTGAGGTAGGACTCGGCGGCCGGCGCCGGACCGATGTTCCAGGCCTCGTCGGCGAGCGCGACGTGCATCGAGTCCCGATCCAGCTCGGAGTAGACCGCGATCGTCCGCATCCCGAGCTCGCGAGCGGCGCGGATGACACGAACGGCGATCTCGCCGCGGTTTGCGATCAGGACCGAATCCACGTCGGCATCCTAGGAGGAGGATCGGGGACGGCGGGCCCTGCCGGCGTGGCGCGACGGGCACCCATCAGAGCGGGATGTTCCCGTGCTTCTTCGGAGGGAGGGTCTCTCGCTTGGAGCGGAGCATCTCGAGCACCCGGATGAGGCGGGGCCGAGTCTCCCTGGGCTCGATCACGTCGTCGACGAGCCCACGTTCGGCCGCGAGGTACGGGTTGTTGAAGCGCTCCTCGTACTCGGAGATGAGCTGATCGCGGGTGACATCTGGGTCGTCGGCGGCGGCGAGGTCCCTGCGGTGGATCACGTTGACGGCGCCCTGCGCGCCCATCACCGCGATCTGGGCGGTGGGCCAGGCGAACACGGTGTCGGCGCGCAGCGCTCGCGAGTTCATCACGACGTAGGCGCCTCCGTAGGCCTTGCGCGTGATGACGGTGACCTTCGGAACGGTGGCCTCGGCGTAGGCGTAGAGCAGCTTGGCGCCGTGGCGGATGATGCCGCTGTGCTCCTGGTCGACGCCGGGGAGGAAGCCGGGGACGTCGACGAAGCTGATGACGGGAATGTTGAAGGCGTCGCAGAAGCGGATGAAGCGAGCCCCCTTGACCGAGGCGGAGATGTCGAGGGTGCCGGCGAGCACCGAGGGCTGGTTGGCGACGATGCCGACCGCGTAGCCGTCGAGCCGGGCGAGGCCGACGACGATGTTCTCGGCGAAGTGCTCGTGCACTTGGTAGAACTCGGCGTCGTCCACCACCATCTCGATGAGGTCGACGACGTCGTAGGGCTGGGTGGCGGAGGCGGGGACGATGTCGGTGATCGCGTCCTCCATCCGATCCGGCCGGTCGAGCGGCATGAAGAAGGGCGGGACCTCCATGTTGTTGGAGGGGAGGTAGGAGAGGAGATAGCGGACTTCGTCGAGGGCGGTCCGTCCGGTTGCGCTCACGAAGTGGGTGACCCCCGAGTTGGAGGCGTGGGTGTGGGCGCCCCCGAGCTGTTCGAAGGTGACTTCCTCGCCGGTGACCGCCTTGATGACGTCGGGGCCGGTGATGAACAGGTGGGAGGTCTCCTCCACCTGGTAGACGAAGTCGGTGATGGCGGGGGAGTAGACGGCGCCCCCGGCGCAGGGTCCCATGATCACCGAGATCTGCGGGATGACGCCCGAGGCCCGCACGTTGCGCTCGAAGATGCGGCCGTAGCCGTCGAGGGCGACGACGCCTTCCTGGATGCGGGCCCCTCCGGAATCCTTGAGCGCGATGAGGGGCGCCCCGGTCTCGAGGGCGAGGTCGATGATCTTGCAGATCTTGTCGGCGACGACCTCGCCGAGGCTGCCGCCGAAGGCGGTGAAGTCCTCGGCGAAGACGAACACGGTGCGGCCGTCGATGGTGCCCCATCCGGTGATGACGGCGTCGCCGAGGGGCCGGCGCGCCTCCACCCCGAATCCGGTGGCCTGGTGGCGGGCAAACATGTCGAGTTCCTGGAAGGAGCCCTTGTCGAGGAGCAGGTCGAGACGCTCGCGGGCGGTGAGCTTGCCGGCATCGTGCTGCCGGTCGACGGCGCGCTGGCTGGCGGGCGCCATGGCCTCCTGCCGCAGGCGGCGCAGCTGCTCGATCTGTTCGTCGGTGCTCACGGTGGGGTCTCCGGTATGCTCGCAGCGCTTGTATATCTCTGACTCACGAACCGGCGAGATGGCTACACCCTACGCGACGATCTCCCGCCCCGAGGCCGCGTCGACCCAGGATCTGGCTCGCGACGCATTCGCGGACGGCGCCGGGCCGGTGCTGGTGGTGGCGGCTCGGCAGACCGCGGGACGGGGCCGGTCCGGCAATCCGTGGTGGGAGGCGCCCCGGGCGATGTACGCCTCCCTCGCGGTCGAGTTCGCGCCGGACGGGCCTCCCCCGACGCTTCCGGTGATGATGGGGCTGGCGGTGCGTGACGCGCTGCGTGCCGAGTGGGGGGTGGAGGTCGCGCTCGCCTGGCCCAACGACCTCGTGACGGGGGAGGGGAAGGTCGGGGGCATCCTGGTGGAGGCGCACGGGGACCTGGCGGTCTGTGGGTGCGGCGTGAACCTGTGGTGGCCGGAGCCGCCGGCGGGCGCTGCCGCGGTGCTGGCCACCGATCCGGGGTCGGCCGCCGCCGGGACCCTGGCGGCGGCATGGGCGAGCCGTCTCCTCGATCGCGTGGCGGCGGCGCGGGACGGCGCGTGGGGTTGGGCCGAGTACCGGGCGGCCTGTGTCACGCTGGGTCAGGAGATCACCTGGAAGCCGGCCGGGGAGGGACGGGCGGTGGATGTCGCCTCCGACGGTGGCCTGGTGGTCGAGACGGCTTCCGGCACGGTCACGTTGCGTTCGGGCGCGGTGCGGATGGTGCGTCCCCGTCGCTGAGTCCGCGGCAGGATCAGCGGCGGCGACCCTTGATGTTGCGACGGATCTTGCGGGTCGAGGAGCGGGCCCGGAAGGAGTCGGCGATCTCAGAGTCGCGGAACCGCTCGAAGAGCCGGATGTTGCGGATCCGCTGCCAGAGGGACGGGCCCTTCACCTTGGGACGGGCCACCTTCTCCTCGATGCCGTGTGCCACCTTGGACTGGCGAACCCGCTGACCCATCGACGGGCCGCGCACCCGCCCGGGGCGCCGGGCATAGCGAGACGGGGAGACCGTGTCGCGCACCCACTGGCCGGGGCTGCGGCGCCCGGGGCGGCCGTCGGGGCGGCGCTTGGAGGCGGCCGGTCCTGCGGCCCGCACCCGGCCTCCGAAGCCGGGGATGTCGGGCCGGAGCACCGCCACCGAGGCGATGAGGGCGATGAGCACCAGGCCGACGATGGTGAGCCACCACCAGTTCTCCGACAGGAAGTCGCCTCCGCCGCCGCCCGTGGCGCCGATGGCCGACGGATCGTCGGGCGGGGTGGTGACGACGAAGGGCGGCTCGGTGGTGGAGGTGGTGGTCGAGCTGGTGGTCGTGGTGGGGGGTGCCGTCGTCGTGGTCGTGGTCGATGTCGTGGTGGTGGCGGGAACCGTCGTCGACGTGGTGGTCGTCGACGTGGTCGTGGTGGGAGGCTGGGTGGTGGTGGTCGTCGTCGGCGGCCGGGTGGTGGTGGTCGTGGTGGTGGTCGTCGTCGACGTGGTCGTGGTGGTGACGTTGACGGAGACGGAGAAGCTGCACGTGTACGTCTGCGAATCGGAGCCGGTGGTCACCTGACGCACGGTGACGGTGCCGGACCCCGAGGCGCTGCTGCCGGCACTGAGACTCACGCTGGCGGACCCGGGCGCAGAGCCGGTGGCCGGGTTGATGCCGACAGTGACCCCGCTGGTGCCCGAGATGCTGACCGACAGGATCCAGGAGCCGTCCCCGCCGATGGTCACGCTCTTGCCGGCCGACGAGCCCTGGGTGACCGAGACCGACCCGCTGCACGAGACGGTCGCTTCGGCTGCGGTGGTGCCGGTCAGGGTGACGACCGTCATGGTGAGGGCGGCGACGAGCATCAGGGCGTACGGAAGCCGGGGTGCGGCCTTGGGACGGTGCGCTGATCGGTTCCTGGTCACGGCACGGCCTGTCGCTGGGGGTCCGGGGCCAGGTTATACGAGGAAGCCGGCATGCGACGACTCGGTCCGCGCCGGTCCGGCCGGATCACGCCGGTCGAGGTTACGGCTTCCGTCATCCCCGGCGTCCTCCCCTGACTCTCGCCGAATATCGGCCGCCGCCGCCGGTGGACTTAGGGAAATGGTCCGAGACCGGCGTCGCTCCCGGCCCGCTCAGCCGGTCAGCGGCCACGCCCACGGGACGATGACGAGGATGCCGATCACGGCGAGCGCGGTGAGCGGCGCCCCCAGCCGGGCGTAGTCGGTGTAGCGATACCCGCCGGGCCCGTACACCATGACGTTGGTCTGGTAGCCCACCGGGGTGAGGAACGAGGCGGAGGCGGCCACCGCCACCGCGATGGCGACGCCGCGCAGGTCGTAGCCGAGCGCCGCGGCGGCCGACGCCGCGATGGGGAACACGATGAGGGCGGCCGCGGTGTTCGACACCGTCTCGGTGAGCACGATGGTGGCGAGCACGATGCCGAGCAGGCCGCCGATGTCTCCCATGGTCCCGAAGCTGTCGACCAGGCCGGTGGCGATCGTCTCCGCCAGGCCGGAGGACTCCATGGCGGCCGCCAGGCCGAACCCGCCGGCGATGAGCAGCACCACGTCGAGGTCGATGGCGCTCCGCGCCTCACCGGGACGCAGCACCCGAAACACGAGGAGGGCGAGGGCTCCGAGCAGGGCGGCCTTGAGCACCGAGACCAGGCCGGTGGCGGCGAGCGCCACCACCCCGATCAGGATCGCCGCAGCGATCAGGCGCTTCCCCGAGGCCACCATGGGGGAGCTGCCGAGCCGCGAGATGAGGAGGAAGTCGCCCCGGTCCGTCCACCGCTCCCGGAAGCTCCGGTCGGCCAGCACCACCAGGGTGTCTCCCACCCGCAACGGCACCTCGCCGAGCTTGGCGTCCACCCGCTGCCCGGCCCGATGCACCGCCACCACCGCCCCGCCGTAGGTGCCGCGGAAGCCGGCCTCCTTGAGGGTCTTACCGATGAGGGGCGACGTCGCCCCTACCACCGCCTCGAAGAAGTTGGAGCGCTCCAGGTCGAAACGGGGCATGTGGTCGGCGGCGGAGGACCGCAGCCCGCGCATGTTGTGGAGATCGACGACGTCACCGGCCCGGCCCACGAACCGGAGGGAATCGTCGCCGTGGAGCCGGGTGGAAGGCGACACCGGCACGATCGCCTCGTCGCCGCGGGCCACCTCGATCAGGAACACCCCGGCGAGGTCGCGCAGCCCTGCCTCCTCCACGGTGGCGCCATCCAGCGGCCCACCCCGGTCCACGATCATGTCGACCGTGAACTCGCGCATCCGCTCCGTCAGCTCGTCGCGGGTCGAGGGGCGATCGGGCAGCACGCGCGGCGCCAGCAGCACCACCAGTCCCACGCCGAGCACCGCCACGGGGAGACCCACCTTGGTGATCTCGAAGAAGCCGAGCGGTTCGTGCCCGCCCGCTTCGAGCAACCCGGAGATGACCAGGTTGGTGGAGGTCCCGATCAGGGTCACGGTGCCGCCGAGGATGGCGGCGAAGGAGAGCGGCATGAGGAACCGGGACGGCTGGCGGCCGTGCCGGGTCGCCCAATTCCCCACCTCGGGCACCAGCATGGCGACGATCGGGGTGTTGTTGAGAACCGACGAGGAGAGGGCGACCGGGGGAAGGAGCCGCCCGAGCCCCTGCCGCACTGACTTCTTCCCGCCGAGGGTGGACGCCACCAGCGGCTGCAGCAGTCCGGTGCGGGCGGCCGCCGCCGCCAGGATGTAGAGCACCGCGATCGTGATCGGGGCCGGGTTGGAGAAGCCGGCGAACGCCTGCTCGGGCGTGATCACGTCGGTGATCATGAGCACCACGGTGGCGCCGAGGATCGCCACCGCGGGTGGGACCAGATCGCGCACCATGGTGAAGATGGCCACCGCCAACACCAGGAGCGTCAGCCACGCATCCCCGCTCATCGCGGTCGGCGCCGCCTCGTCACGCTTCGACTTCGGGACGGTCCGGGGTGCCCAGGACGTCCTTCATCGAGCCCTCGGTGCGGGTCATGTCGTACCGCAACGGCGCCAGGTTGTAGACGTAGCCGATGGTGGGCGTCCCGATGAACTCGAGGCGGTCCTCCAACTCCTCGAGCTCGGCGGCCAGGCCCTGGTGGCGCACCACCACGAGGAGCCGGTCGACCATGCCCGCCACGGTGCTGGCATAGGCGACCTGCAGCAGCGGCGGGGCGTCGACCAGCACCAGGTCGTAGTACTCCTGGATCTTGGTGAGGAACTCGCGGGTGGCGGGGAGGCGGAAGAACTCGGGTGCGGTGGTCTGGCGCCAGCCGCGGGGGAGGAGATGGAGGCCGGTCGACTCGGTGCCCTCGATCGGGATGATGGCGTCGGTGAGGGACGCTCCCACCTCGACCACCTCGGTCATCCCCTTCTCGGGGTGGATGTCCGGTGCGAGCAGCTCGGTGGCGGCCTGGTTGCCGAAGTCGGCGTCGATGAGCAGCACCCGCTTGCCTTCCCGGGCGGCGGCGAGGGCGGTGTTGACGGCGACGATGGTCTTGCCGTCCCCTCCGCTGGCGGACGTCATCATGACGGTGTTGCTCGGCGTGGTGAGCGTGCCCTGGGCGGAGGGGCGACGCGGCAGACCAAGCGCGGCCGCGGCGAATCGGAACGCCTCGGCGGACGCCGAGCGTGGAACGCTGCGCACCGGGAGCGGCGCCTTGATGCCCTCGAGGCGGAAATTGGGGACGCTGGCCACCAGCGGCGCGTGCAGGATGAGCTCCGGCTGGCCCCGGTGCTCGATGGTGCGGTTCCGCAACGCCAGGAGGTAGGCGAGCGAGCTGCCGACGAGCAGGCCGAGGAAGATGCCGACGATGAGGAGCTTGCGCAGCCCGCTGTCGAGAGGCGCCGCCGTCACCGCCGGGTTGGTGAGCACCACGCCGCTCCCCAGCAGCTGGCTGTCGACCACGATGCCGTTGCGCTGCACGGTGAGGTCGTCGATCTGCTGCAGAAGCTGGCTCCGGCGCTGCTGTAACTCGGCGACGTTCGGATCGGTGTTCTCGAGGTCGAGCAACTTGTCGAAGAGCGTCACCTCGTCGTTGAGGTCGCTGATGGCGGTCCGGATCTGCTGGAGGCGGGCCGGATCGGTGGTGCGCTCCCGCTCGGCGCTGAGGGTGAGGAGATCGGCGCGCAGCTCGGCGAGCCGGTCCTCGAGGAGCACCGCGTCGTTTGACGGCTCCGACAAGGTGTCGATGCGGCTCGAGAGGTCGGCGACCTCCTTGTCGGTCTCGGAGATCCGCTCGTCGAGAACCTTGACCCGGGAGGCGTAGCTCGCCTCGGTCTCGTCGGCGAGCAACTCCTTGTAGGCCTCGATGAGCGAGTTGGCGCCGAGGGTGGCCCAGTCGGCCTGGGTGGCGACGAAGCTGATGAGGATCACGGAGCCGGCGTCGCTGGTGACCTCGATGTCGGTTTGCAGCAGCACGTCCTCGGTGACGTAGGGGAACGTGGCGTCGGTCTTGGAGGCGATGTCGGCGGCCCGCTGCGCCACGTCACCCGATTGGAGGATCTCGGCCTGGTCGGCCACGTACTCCACCCGCCGGGTTCCGGGCGAGCTGGTGAACAGGATCGACGCCTGCGGATCCTCCACCTGCATCGAGGCCTCGGCCTGGAACTCCTCGATGGCGGTGGCGTTCGCATAGACCCAGGCGGCGAGTGTGGTGAGGACGGTGATGGCGAGCACCAGCCAGCGGTAGCGCCACACGGCGCGCAGCAGCGTCGGCTCGATGGTGCCGTATTCCTCCGTCTGCTGCATCGGAATCCCCCTGGCCACGCGGTGGCGGGAACCGTCCCGGCTCCAGGTGCCGGCTTGCGACCGTGGCACGATATCATCCCCACTCCAGTGGCGAACGCACTGCGATCGACCGGGGGAATGACCAAACATGGGGCGAACGATGGCCACGGGCCGGCCATGCCGACCACGGCGGGCTCGGTGTCTCCATGAGTAGACCCCATCCCGCGCTGTTCGATGTCGCCGCTGGCCGGCCGCTGCCGGACGTCGCCGACCCCGAAGACCTGGTGGCGTCGGCGGCCGAGCACCGCATGCTCGGCATGCTGCACGATGTCGCCGCCGGCGCCTCGCCCGGCCTCCCCGAGAAGCTCGCCGCCGGCCTCGCCCAGCACCGGCTCGCCATCCGGGTCTCGAACCAGATGCTGTGGCGCGAGCTGTCCAGGATCGCCTCGCTCGCCGCCGGGCACGGCATCGATCTGGCGGCGTTCAAGGGTGTCACCAACGAGGCGCGGTGGTACGGGGGCCAGGGGCTCCGTCCCTGCGCCGACATCGACGTGTTCGTCGCTCCCCACCACCTCGACCGCATCGGCGACTTGGTGAAGCTGTTGCAGCCCGACCACCCGGTGGCGGGCACCATCCAGGCGCTGATCGACGGGGGTGCGGTCCAGGGAGTCGACCTTCACCTCCCCAACGGGGCCGCCATCGATCTCCATCAGGAGCCGATCAAGCTCGGTATCCCGGTGCGGCAACTCGACCAGATGTGGGCGACGACGACCACCATCGCCGCCCCCGACGGGACCGGGATCCGCGTCCTCTCCCCCGAGATCGCCCTGGTCCAGGCACTGCTCCACCTCCAGAAGGACCGCTTCTCGTACCTGCTCGGGTTCGTCGACGTGGCCCGCATGATCTCGGGGTCCGTCATCGACTGGGACACGGTCGACCGGTTCGTGCGGGGGGAAGGACTGTCGCTCCACACCTACGAATCGCTGCGCATCGTGGCGTCGTGGATGGACCTCGACGTCCCGGTCCCTCGGAGCGGCCGCCTCGCCCACCGCCTGTGGCAGGTGGCGTGGCCGCCCGGCAGCCGGCTGCAGGGTCACGTCGGGATGTCCCGCATGGTGCGGACCCGCTACTGGATCCCCTTCACGATGCGGGGACGCCGCTGGGAGGCGTTCCGGTGGTGGTGGCGCATCATCTTCCCGCCCAAGCGCATGGTCGCCTACCTCCATCCCGACACCCGCGGCCCGTACCTGTGGCGGCTCGTCTCGTTCCGCACCCGCCTCGCATGGGAACGCCACCGCCGCAACCGCGAGCAGCGCCGCAGCGGCGCGGCGTTCCGGCGGCGCGACGCGGCCGGGCACGACCCCGGCGAGGAGTGACGCCGGCAAGGGGGGCTCAGGGAGCGCCGGGGGCGAGCGCCGCGAGGAGGCCTCGATCGAGATCGGTGACGGTTCCCCCGAGCTGGAGGCGGTGATCGATGCGGGATCGGACCTGCTGCCAGCAGAAGCGGGCCGCCTCGCCCGGCTCGATGGTGACCTCCCTCACCGGCCGTCCCAAGGCGGCGGCACACGCCGCGTAGTACACCAGGTCGGCGCCGGGCGGAGCCCAGCCGGCCTCTTCCCAGTCGATGAGGAACGTCCCGTGCCGGCGGATGCGGCGCACGTTCCATGGGGCGAAGTCCCCGTGGGCGGGAACCCAGTGGGCCGGGGTACCGGCGGGTTGGCGGTGACCGGCCAGGGCCCGCTGCACATCGTCGAGTACGGCGGGGAGGATCGCATCGTCGGCGCGGCGGTGGAGACGGGGAGGGAGCGGCGCCGTGATCAGATAGCTCCAGTTCCCGCAGGTCCCGGTCCCGAGCGGCTCGAGCGCCGTGAAGGCGGTGGGGTGCGCCGCGAACACCTCCTCGATGGCGCGGTGTTCGTTGGCGACCACGGCTCCGCCGCCGAGCCGGGCCTTGACGAAGCCGACCGGAGTTCCGCCGCGAAGGAGGAGCAGGAGCAGCCCGCTGCGTCCGCCCCGCCGCACGTAGCCGGCCCATGCGTCGAAGCCGCCGGCGGCGTCCATCAGCTCCGCTCGCAGCGCTTCCCATGTGGCGGCGTCCATCGGCGGATCCCACGGCCGGGCCCTGCCAGGGAGCAGGGCCGGCCCGGCCCAGCGCACCGCCCACCAGGCGGCTCGCTGCGCCACGATGCCCCGCACCGACCCCGGGGTGTAGAGGGCGATCCCGGCCGCGGCCTCGGCCCGGGAGCCGGTGGGTACGAATAGGTGGCCCCAGCCGGGCGGGAACTCCTTGAACCGCACGTTCCTCACCCCTCCGTGGTGTCGCCGGGGACGTCGAGCATACCGGGACCGGTCGAGGCGGCGTAGTGGCGATCGAGGGGGCGCCGGTAGAACGAGAGGCGGGTGCCGCCGAGCATCAGGAAGCTGGAGGGACGGGCCAGCGCCGCGGCCGTGCCACCCCCCGACCCGATGATCGCCAGCGCGGTGGCGACCACCAATTGGGCGACGTTGGCGACGACCTCGGCACCGAACAGGTCGCGTTCCCGGTTGGCGCCGATGAGTTCGAAGCGTCCCGGGAACGACGCCCCGTTGAGGCCGTTGGCGACGATGGTGACCGCCACCAGCCACGACACGTCGTAGGCGGCCGGCACCAGGCGCGCCAGGGGGTTGAGGGACCAGTCGACCGCGGTGATCGCGAGATAGAGCAGCCCGAGGCCGGCGGTGACGCCGTAGAACACGCGGGCCACCCGGCGCGCCTCGGCCCGGTCCCGCCGCAGTCCGGCCGACATGGACGGCGGGGCGAGCACCGCGCTGAGGCCGGTGGCCAGCACCAGGATCGGCTGGGCCACGATCCGGGCCGCCTCGGCCAGACCGAGGGGGGCGGGACCGGCGAGCACGGTGATGATGCCGGCGACCACGAAGTTGTTGCCGGTCGACATGATGCCGGTCGACACCAGCCACTTGCCCGATTCCATCAGGCTCCGGTAGGTGAGGGTGTCCTGGGCCCGGTGGAGGGCGTCGCCCGCCGCGGCGCGGTGGGGCCGGCCGTGCCAGGTCGCCAGGGTGAGGCCGCCGAGGAGGCTGAGGCCGTTCGCGATGGCGAGGGCTCCGATCGGGGTCCAGCGCTGCGGCGCGTCGAGCATCCGCAGCAGCCCCAGCCCGCCGACGGCGCCGATGAGCTGCAGCGCCGACACCGAGGCCGCGGCCCACGACACGGTTCCCAGGTGGAGGAGGCGGCGCGTGTGGTGCTGGATCGGGAACAGCGCGGTGGCGGCGGCCGTCGTCACGATGAACGGGACCTGATCGGAGAGGGGGAGGCCGCGTAGCAGCCCTACGACCGCCGCCAGGGGAGACAGCGCTGCGGCCAGCAACGTGGCGGGAAGGCCGAGGACGACGATGCGCCGCATGAGGAGGAGGCGGGGCCTGCCTTCGAGCAGCAGCGTGGCCTTCTCCGCCGGGACGAAGTGGGCCTGGGTCGGGATGCTGGCCGCCATCTGGAAGGCGGCGAGGAACAGGGCGTAGACGCCGAGGGTGGCGGCATCGTCCCGCCACACCGTCGCCGCGTAGAGGCCCACGATGAAGGTGGCGAGGGAGGAGAGGCCGGAGTCGACCAACCCGGCGGGGATGGCGCGGAAGCGTCTCACCGTGCCGTCGATCTCGATGATGGAAGCGACAAGGCCCGTTCCTCCTGGCGGGGCCCCGGTCCCCCAACCGGGCGACCAGCGGGGGTGCGAGGGGTCGGTCGCGCCGAGCGCGGCATGATACCCGGGGCGGGCCATGCCGTGATATGGGGTGGTCGCGGCCTTCCTGTGGTTCGGGCAGGGATCGGGGCTCGGCTATCGTTCCGCACCCGGTAGGAATCATCGGTCAGGGGGATTCTCATGACGCTCCTGGTGACGGGCGGCCAGCAACGCCGTCCGCGGGCGCTCGGCGAAGGAGCCGGGCACTGGTACAAATATGTGCGGGGTCACGTGCTGGCGGTCGACGAGGCGACCGAGGCCGTGGCGGTCGTCCACAGCTACGAATCGCCCCCGTCCGTGGTGGCGGACGAGGATCCTGCGGTCCTCTTCAAGCAGGGGACCCTGGTCGGCGGCCATACCCTGTATCTGGCCACGCAGACCGAGGTGCTGGTGTACCGCTATCCCGGATTCGAGCTGATCCGCCACCTCTCCCTCCCGTCGTTCCACGACGTGCACCACGTTCGGCCCCGCCAGAGCGGGACCCTGCTGGTGGTCAACACCGGCCTCGACCAGCTCGTCGAGATCACGGTCGACGGCGAGGAGATCAACCGCTGGCAGGTGCTCGGCGAGGACCCGTGGAGTCGCTACTCGCCCGATGTCGACTACCGCAGGGTGGCGAGCACCAAACCGTACGACTCCCACCCCAACCACGTGTTCGAGCTCGGCGACGAGATCTGGGTCACCCGTTTCAAGCAGAAGGACGCGGTGTCGATCGAGGACCCGTCCCGGCGCATCGACATCGGGGTGGAGCGGGTCCACGACGGGCTGGTCCATGACGGCCTCATCTACTTCACCGCCGTCAACGGCGTGATCGCGATCGCGGACGCCGAGACGCTCCAGGTGATAGAGAAGATCGACCTCAACGAGATCGGCGACGAGCGCGTCCAGCTCGGGTGGTGCCGCGGGATCCACGTCGCCGAGGACGGGGTGTGGGTCGGGTTCTCCCGGCTGCGTCCCACCGCCATCCGGGAGAACGTGGCTTGGGTCAAGACGGGGTTCAAGAAGAGCCTCGGCACCCACGTTGCGCGCTACGACCTGGAGAACCGGACCCTGCAGCAACGCATCTCGCTGGAGGAGAATGACCTCAACGCCGTGTTCAGCATCTTTGCGGCGTGAGGCGGGACGGTGCGGGCTCCCGCTGGTGGGGCCGGCCGGTAGCATCGGCCACGGGAGGGTGACGGCAGGGATGGAAGGCACATGCAGGGTCTGATCTGGACGGCGGTGCTGTGGACGCTTGCGGTGGCGTTCCTCCGGTTCCCGGGCCTCCCACCCCGCCTGCGTGACCTGAGTAGGGGATTGGGGCGGGAGCACGCCGTCCTCATCCTCATCATGCTCACCACCCACGCCAGGGCGGACCGGCTCGGGGTGGAGGACACCCTGGCGAACCCGTTCGTCGCCGAGACGCTCGCCCGCGCCGCGCTGTCGCTGGCGGCGCTCCTCGTCCTGCTCCCGATGTTCGTCCCGGTGGCGCGCCTGGCGCGGTCGATGCGGCTCCGGCGGTACGGGATGCTCGCCCTCGGCGCCTACGGGGCGGTGGCGCTGCTCTCGGTCACCTACTCGGTGGCGCCGCTGGTGACGGCAGGCAAGGTGCTCGAGCTCGGCATCACCCTCGGGCTCGCCTGGGTGCTGCTGGCCAGAGCCGACGCCGCCGATGCGCTGAAACGCACCGTCACCCTCCTCCTCTATCTGGAGGGGGCGCTGATCCTGGTGGCGGTCATCGGGTTCTTCGTGGTTCCGAGCATCTTCTCGGCCGATCTGAGCCGGCGCGGGTTCTTCTTCCGGGGCACGATGCTGTCGCCGTTCAGCGGGCCCAACGCACTGTCGTCCGTGGGCGCCACCCTCGCCGCCTTCGGCTTCGCCCAATTCCTGTCGGTCTCGCCTCGCCGCCAGGCCCGGCCCTGGCTCTGGCTGGCGGTGCTGGGGACGTCGTCGACGATGCTGGCGTCGGGCCGGCAGGGGGTCGCCATCTGGGTGGTGTCGTTCGCCGCCCTCCTCTTCGTGTACCGGCGCCTGCTCTTCATGCTCTTCATCGCCCCGCTGGGAGGCGCCGTTGTCGCCCTCTACCTGCGGCAGATCCTCGAGGTGCTGTCGCGCGACCAGGTGCAGGGATCCCTCGACACCCTCACCGGGCGCACCACGTTCTGGGCGGCCGGGGTCCGAGCGTGGCTCGCCGAGCCGATCACGGGGTACGGTTTCGGGGCGGGGGGCCGGTTCGTGGCGCTCAAGAGCATCGGCGCCGATCAGTTCACCCATCTCCACAACGGGTTCCTGGAGGCGCTCACCGGCGTCGGTCTGATCGGGTTCATCCCGTTCATGTACGCGGTGTTCCGGCTCGTCGTGTGGGCGGCACGGTCCCTCCTGCGGCGGGTCGACGCCCCCTTCGCCATCCTTCCCATCCCGCTTATCCTGCAGAACCTCGTCGGCCTCGGGTTCGGGGCGTGGCTCAACGTCAACCTCATGCTGTTCGTGCTGCTGGTGGCGCTGGCGGATGCCGAGGGGATCCGTCCCCCGCCTCGTCGGCGCGGTCGGGGACGGATCACCACGTCGCGGCGCCCGTCGTCCGGTCAGCGCACCGGCCGGTAGGCATCGAGGAGGAGTTCCAGGTTGCGGGCGGGGGAGTAGCGCGTTTCCCACAGCTCCCTGGCGACGCCTCCTGCGCGATCGACCGCCGACCCGTCCTGCACCCTGCCCAGGGCGGCTCCCCAAGCGTCGGGACCGGGGCCTGCGACCAGCCAGTCGGCACCGAGTGGGGCCACGATCTCGTGCATGGCGCCGAGATCGGAGGCCATGGCGGGCAAGCCGGCGGCGAAGGCCTCGAGCAGGGTCATCGGCATGCCCTCGTACCACTCGGAGGGGAAGAGCAGCGCCCGCGACGACAGCATGAGGCGGCGCACCTCGTCGGGGGGAACCGCCCCGCGCAGCTCCACGCCCGGCGGGCAGTCCGCCCGTAGGTCCGACTCCAGCGGCCCACCGCCCGCCACGATGAGGCGAAGGCCGGGGGGTGCGGCTCTCCGCCACCCCTCGAGCAGCGTCGCGATGCCCTTCTCCCGAGAGAGCCTTCCCACGAACAGCACATCGCCCGAGTCCGACGCCGGGTGGGGACGCGGCCCCGGGTCGGGGACGAAGTTGGGCTTCACGATCACCTTGTCGGAAGGGAGCCCGGCGGCGACCATCCGGCCCCGGGCGAACTCGGTGAGCGCCAGGAACCGATCGACGTTGCCGCCCCACGTGTCGAGGCGCCGGTTGAGGGCGATGGTGGCGGCGGCGATGGCCGACTTGGGCCGTGACTCGCGATAGCACCGGTAGCGCACCGCCGGCCACGGGGAGGCGCCGACGCAGAGCTCGCAGGGTGCGCCGTCGCGCTGCAGCAGGCCGTTGGCGCATGCCACCCGGTAGTTGTGCAGGGTCATGACGAGGGGTGCATCGGTTGCGCGGCGCACCGCCTGCAACGCGGCAGGCGAGGTGGCGAACCACAGGTTGTGGACGTGAACGGCGTCGGCCGCGGCGGCGCCGGCGGCGTGTCCCACCCGTCGCGCCTGTACCGGGTTCCACGGGGCGGCGAGGAGGGAGAGGGAGGCCGCCACCGCGCCGTCGGGGTTGCGCCGCCGCCAGGCGACGACGTCGTGGCCGGCGGTGTGCAGCAGGTCGCGTTCGGCGCGGACCACCGCGTCTTCACCGCCCGGCTCGCGGTAGTGGGTGTGGATCTGGAGGATCCTCAAGGGTGACGCCTCGCCGTCGGGGTGGCGCCATCCTACGTGGCGCGGGCGCGCCTCAGGGATAGGTGAAGCTGCCGCCGGTGTCCTGGCCTGCGGCGACCCAGCTCGCGGCGTTCACCAGCTCCTCCTGGAAGCCGTACTGGGACGAGAACCAGCGGAACCGCTTGCTTCCGGGGCTGCTGATCAGGTAGTCGTTGTTGCGGAAGCGGTTGTTGCGGGACGTGAAGTAGGCGGTGTCGCTGACGCCCCAGTCGAGGTCGATGCCAACCGTGGCCCCGTTGGTGAGATCCATGTAGTTGTCGTGGACGTACACGTTGCGCAGGTCGTAGATCCCCTCGCACAGCGAGTTGCCGGGGGCGGGAAGCCGGGAGTCCTGGCGGGCGATGATGGCGTCGTTGTTGTCGATCAGCGTGTTCTGGTAGACCTCGCTGTCCTCGGAGTCGAGGATGAGGATCCCCGGGAAGTTGATCGACTCGGTGCCGGGCCCGGGGATGGGGAAGCCGTTGCGGCGGATGTCGTTGGCGTAGATCTTGGCGGTGCTGCTGATCTCGTGCTGGATGCCGATGCCCTCGTTGTCGTACACGGTGTTGTGCTCGATGGTGGCGTTGCGCGATCCGCAGTCCACCATGATGCCGTGACCGAGGTTGTGGTGGACGTTGTTCCAGCGGATCACGACGTTGTCGGAGAAGTCGAGCTTGATCCCGCCGCTGCTCCAGCCCATGCAGCGGTAGCCGGCCCGGCAGTTGTAGGCGATCTCGTTGTTCTGGATCTGGACGTTGTCGGCGACGGTCCCGAGCGCCATGTGCCCGTTGTCGTGCAGGTCGTTGCCCTGCACGATCATGTTCACCTCGACCTTGACCGCGTAGCCGTGGTTGAGGCGGATCTCGTTGTTGGCCACGATCCAGTTCACACCGTTGGCGCCGACCCGGCCGATGCGGGCGTTGACCGCGCCCTCCCGGCCCGGGGTGGCGTACTTCTCGATGATGAAGCCTTCGATGCGGACGTCGTCCGCCGCGCCGGTGAAGGCGTGCTCGGTGACCGAGGCCTCGACGACGTGGCCGCTCGGGTTGTCGGCGATGTAGATCTTGTCGGCGCCGTAGTCGAAGTAGAACTTCCCGGAGACGACCTGTGACTTGCTCGTGACCTGGAGCAGGGCGACGTCGTCGATGAAGACGTCCTCGGGGTAGATGCAGCCGTCGTAGCCGTTCTCGCACCGCCCGTACTCGTCGCCTTGGGAGACGCCGGAATGCTGCTGGGTCTGGCCGGAGGCGACCCACAGACTCCCTTCCTTGCTGAAGGTGGTGAGGCGTTTGGCGCCCGACAGCACCGCGCCGGGAGCGCCCACGAACACGTCGCCGTTCTTGGGGGTGATCTCCTGCATCCGGTAGACGCCGGCCGCGAAGTAGTAGCTGGTTCCCGACCGGTGGGACGCCACCGCGGCGGCGACGTTGTCCCCCGCATGGAAGGTGACGTCGTAGTGGGTGGGGAGGGGGTCGAGGTCGGGCGGCGGCGGGGTCGGCGTCGGCGGGTTCACCGGATCGAGGTCGAGGGCCCGCACCAGGAAGGTCGCCATCTGCTCACGGGTGACGGCGTCGTTCGGGCAGTAGTGCGTGTTGGCAGGCGGGTTGCAGCCCACCGTGATGCCCGCCTGGCGGATCCGGTCGATGTCGGCTTCGAAGATGGAGGTGTCGTCGTCGGAGAACCAGTCGCCGACTCCGGG
>JASFUV010000003.1:0-17882 GCA_050050155.1 Acidimicrobiia bacterium
CGTCCTTCACCGACGCCATCCCCGCCAATGGGGATCTCCCGCCGTTCGAGGACACCACCAACGACCTCGCGGTCCTCGCCGCCATGACGCTGCCGACGATCGAGGGACCCGAATACGGCTCCGGCACCACGGTCACCTACCGCCCGGACGACGGCATCGCCCGGGTGTGGCTGGCGTGGGCCCACTGGTGCCCGCACTGCCAGGCGGAGCTCCCCGAACTGGCGACCTGGTACGAGGAGAACGCCGACCGCTACCCGGGCATCGAGCTGGTGACGGTCAGCACCTCCATCGACGAGTCCCGCGACAATCCTCTCCTCCCCTATCTCGAGGAATCAGCCTTCCCGTTCCCGGTGATCATCGACGAGGACGGGACCCAGGGGAGCCATCTCGGCGCCACCGTGTTCCCCTTCTGGGTGGTCACCGACGGGGATGGCGCGGTCCTGGTGCGGCTCGGAGGGGAGCTCGACATCTCCCAGGTCGACGCGATCTTCACCCAGCTGGCCGACATCACCGCCAACAGCTGAGGCTCACCGCCGGCGCATCGACCGATCCATCTCGCGCCGTTCGGTGCGCTCCCGGATCTTCTGGCGCTTGTCGTAGCGGCGGCGACCCCGCGCCAGCGCCAGCTCCACCTTGGCCAGACCGTGCGAGAAGTACACCGAGAGGGGGATCAGCGTCAGCCCTCCCTCGTTCACCTTGCCGATGAGACGCTCGATCTCGCGGCGGTGGAGCAGGAGCTTGCGGCTCCGTTCCGGGTCGTGACCGCCCTCGCGCGCGAAGCGGTAGGGCGCGATGTGGAAATGATCGAGCCACAGTTCCGTGCCGCGGATCGCGGCGTATGCATCCTTGAGCTGGGCCTGCCCGGCGCGCAGGCTCTTCACCTCCGAACCGACGAGCACGATGCCGCACTCGAAGGTGTCGAGAATCTCGTAGTCGTGACGGGCGCGCCGGTTGGATGCCACCACCTTGCGTGCCGGAGAGTCGGCCATCGGCGACCGCTACAGGTACGGCGCGGGGTCGACGGGCTGACCGTCGATCCGCACTTCGAAGTGGAGGTGGGGCCCGGTGGCGAGGCCGGTCGCCCCGACCAGGCCGATCGTCTGCCCTGCGGCGACGGTCTCCCCGTAGGCGACCGTGATGCTGGAGAGGTGGCCGTACAGCGTGGACATGTCGCCGCCGTGGTCGAGGATCACCGCGTTCCCGTACCCCCCGTAGGCGCCGGCGAAGATCACCCTTCCGCCGGCGGCGGCCGCCACCGGCTCGCCCCAGGCGGCGTGCATGTCGACGCCGGTGTGCATCCGGGTCGTGCCGAGGATGGGGTGAAGCCGTGGGCCGAACGACGAGGTGATCCACCCCGGCACCGGACGCACCAGGACGGAGGGCGCCTCGCCGTCGTCGGAGGCCTCCTGGGCGATGAGGGCCTCGAGGCGATCCTGCTCCTTCTCCAGACCCGCCAGCTCACCCTCGAAGTCCGCAATTTCCTCGTCGAGGGAGTCGAGCTTGCCGCGCAGGGTCGCCACCTCGCCCTCCACCGACGCCACGGTGTCCTCCTGGGTGGCGTGCAGCGCGGTGAGCTCCTGCTGCGACGCCTCGAGGGTGGCGACCGCCCCCGCGACCTGCTGCTCCTGGTCGGCGATGCGGTCCCGTTCTCGTTCCTCCTCGACCTGGAGCGACTCGTAGCGGAGGAGGGCCCGGTCGCCGTCGGCGGCGACCGCGTGGAGGTACTCGAGCCCCACCAGCATCTCGGTCATCTCGGCGGCGCCGAACGCCACCCCCAGCGTCACCTGACCCGAGCCCATGTAGAGCTCACGGGCCCAGATCCGCGCCGCCTCCCGGGCGTCCCCGAGATCGGAGCGCACCGTGGCCAGCCGATCGTACGCCTCCTCGAGGTCGCCCTGCAGCGCGGTGAGGTGAATTTCGGCTGCGGCGCGGTCCGCCTCGACCGCGTCGAGCCGCAGCTGGATGAGCGTGAGGTCGTCCACTTCGTCGGCGAGGCGGTCGCGAGCCTCCACCAGGTCGGTCACGAGTGCAGGTCGCGATGCGGCGGCGTCGTCGACCCGGGCGGTGAGTTGATCGATCCGGGCCGACACGTCGCCGAGCTGGTCCTCGAGAGGAGACGAGGCCCGGGCAGGGCCGCCGGCGACCAGCGCCGCGAGCAGGGCGATCGCCACGAGGAGGCGAACCCGGGTCACGACCGCACGTACCGGTGCATGGCGAGGCTGAGGCTGCTTCCGAGGAAGCCGACCACCGCGCCGAACACCAGGATGAGGACCCCCCAGCGCACCACGAAGGCAGAGTCGATCGCGAGATTGATGAATTCCGGGAGCGCCTGGAGACGATCCCGGGCGAGGTTGTAGAGGCCGGTCACCGCCGCCACGGAGAGTCCGGCGCCCACGACGCCCTCGAGCACCCCTTCGATGAGGAAGGGGGTACGAATGAACCAGTTCGACGCCCCCACCAGCCGCATGATCTCCAGTTCCTCGCGTCTGGCGTAGATGGCCATGTGGATGGTGTTGGCGATGAGCGCGACCGCGGCCGCGCCGAGGGCGAGCGCCAGCACCCAGAAGAAGACGTTCAGGCCGTCACGGATGGCGGCGATCTGCTGCACCGCGTCGGCGGCCGAAGCCACCTTGAAGACCCCGGGCGCGTTCTGGAGGTTGCGCTCGATGGTCTCGTAGTCGTTGAGGTCGACGGGCCGGACCCGGATCGAGGCGGGGGCGAGGGACGGGTTCTCCTCGTACTGGCGCCGCGCCGCCCCGGTGAGCAGCTCCTTGGCCTCCTCCGCCGCCTCCGGCTTGGACATGTAGAAGGCCTCGTCCACCTCGGGCCAGCCCTGGACGGTGGCGAGCAGTTCGGGGGCGTCGTGGAAATCGTCGCTCAGGAAGGCGATCACCCGCACGTCCTCGGACCACTGCAGGGTGTTGACGCGGGCGATCTCCCCGAACACGAGGGTGCCGAACGTCAGGAAGAGGGAGATGAACACCGCAACGACCGCCCCGAGCACCACCAGCCCGTTACGGCGGATGTTGTTGAGGGCTTCGACGAGGACGTACTGGATCCGCATCAGGTCCGATCCTCCTCGTCCCCCGTCGACGCCTCCCCGGCCTCGGGCTCCTCGGCCGCCGCTTCCTCGGCGACGGGCTCGTCGACGACCGGAGCCTTGGGCTCCTCGGCGGGCGCTTCCTCGGCGACGGGCTCGTCGACGACCGGAGCCTTGGGCTCCTCGACCACCGGCTCCTCGACCACGGCCGGCTCGGACGGCACGGTGACCTGCGGCGTCTCCGCGGTGACCTCCGGCGGCGCCACCGCCGGGATCTCCCCGGTGGTGACAGGTGCCGCGGGCCGTTCCGCCCGGCGCTCATACACACCGCGGCTCTGGTCCCGCACCACCCGGCCCCGGTCGAGCTGCACCACACGGCGCCGCATGGCATCGACGATGGCGTGGTCGTGGGTCGCCATCACCACCGTGGTTCCGGTGCGATTGATCCGGTCGAGGATCCGCATGATGCCTACCGATGTCGCCGGGTCGAGGTTCCCGGTCGGCTCGTCCGCGAACACGATGAGGGGACGGTTGACGAACGCTCGCGCCACCGACACCCGCTGCTGCTCCCCACCCGAGAGCTGGCGCGGGTAGCGATCGGCCTTCGCCGAGAGCCCGACCAGCTTGAGGACCTGCGGCACCTGATTGCGGACGATGCTGCGGGGGCGGCCCGTCACCTCGAGCGCGAACGCCACGTTCTCGTACACGGTCTTGTGCGGCAGCAGCTTGAAGTCCTGAAACACGGTGCCGATGGAGCGGCGCAGGTGCGGCACCTTCCACGAGGCCAGATCGGAGGCGTGCTTGCCTGCCACCCAGATGTCACCGTTGGTGGGACGCTCCTCCCGCATCATGAGGCGGATGAGGGTGGATTTCCCGGAACCCGACGGGCCGACGAGGAACACGAACTCGCCCTTGGCGATGTCGAGGCTGACGTCCTTGGCGGCCACCACGCTGCCGTCGTAGACCTTCGTGACGTTCTGGAGACGGATCATGGAATACCCTCAGATCACGGAACGCCGGGGGCGACGCTCGCGATACGCTGCTCGGGGCCCCTCCGCCGCCGGAGGGCATGCTACCCCGGGGTCGCTGGTAGACAAAGCTTCGCTACTCGGACCGCTCCGACCGTCGCCACTGCAGGTACGAGTCGATGAACGCCTCGATGTCCCCGTCCAGCACCCCCTGGACGTTGCCGACCTCGAGGTCGGTGCGGAGATCCTTCACGAGCTGGTAGGGCTGCAGGACGTAGGAGCGGATCTGGCGGCCCCATCCGGCCTCCGTCTGCTCCCCCCGAATCGCGTCCACCTTCTCGAGCTGCTCGAGGCGGGCCCGTTCCGCCAGACGGGCCGCCAGCAGCTGCATGGCGCGCGCCCGGTTCTGGATCTGCGACCGCTCCGCCTGACAGCTCACCACCACCCCGGTCGGCTCATGGGTGATCCGGACCGCCGAGTCGGTGACGTTGACGTGCTGGCCTCCCGCCCCCTGGGAACGGAACGTCTCCACCCTGAGGTCGTCGGGATCGATCTCGACGTCCTCGACCTCCACCTCCGGGATCACGTCCACCCCGGCGAACGAGGTATGGCGGCGGGACGCGGCATCGAAGGGGCTGATCCGGACCAACCGGTGCACACCCCGCTCCCCCTCGAACGTGCCGTAGGCGTAGTCCCCGCGCACGGTGAGCGTGGCCGACTTGATGCCGGCCTCGTCCCCGGGAAGGATCTCGTCGATCTCGACGTCGAACGGCGTTCGCTCCAGGAACCGGACGTACATGCGCAGCAGCATCTCGGCCCAGTCCTGGGCGTCCACTCCGCCGGCGCCGGCGTGGACGCTGACGATGGCGGTGTGATCGTCGTATTCGCCGAAGAAGAGGGTCTCGCGCTCCAACTCGCCGAGGCTCGTCTCCGTCGCCGCCAGCTCGGCGGCGACCTCCTGTTCCGCCGCGGCGTCCCCCTCCTCCTGCGCCATCTCGAGGAGCAACTCGGCGTCCTCCAAGGTGGAGGCGAGACCGTCGACCCGGGCGATGGTCGCCTCGAACCGCGCCAGCTTGCGGGTGACGGCACGGGCCCGGTTCGGGTCGTCCCACAGGTCCGGGGCGGAGACGGCCTCCCTCAGGCCGGCGAGCTCGCCGGCCTTGCCGTCGACGTCAAAGGAACCTCCGGGCATCGTCGAGGCGGGACCGGAGTTCCTTGAGGAGGGCGCGGGGATCGGTGTCGTTCATGGGCGGCAGGCTACCCGGTCGCCGGGCGGTGGGACCTCACGCCGTCACGGGCGGGCCGCCGGGCCGGCCGTGACAGTGTTTGTACTTGCGACCCGATCCACAGGGACAGGGATCGTTGCGGCCCACCTTGTCGGGGTTGCGTACCGCCCGCTTCGGCACCGTCGGCCCCGAGGTCTGGACCACCTTCGGGGTCGGCGGTGCCTCCTGCTTGACCACCTGGACGTGATACATGTAGCGAACCGTGTCGAGCTTGACTGCGTCGACCATGTCGGCGAACAGGTCGTATCCCTCCCGCTGATACTCGACCAGCGGGTCCTTCTGGCCCATCGCCCGCAGCCCGATCCCGGAACGCAGGTAGTCCATCTCGGCGAGGTGCTCCCGCCACTTGTTGTCGATGATCGACATCGCAACGGTGCGTTCCAGGCGGCGCATCACATCGACGCCGATCTCCTCTTCGCGCGCCGCGTAGAGCGCCTCGGCCTCTTCGAGGTAGGCCTCCACCACCTCGAACTCCTCGAGGTCCTCCGGATGCTCGAAGGAGTCCCGCTTCAAGTCGGAGCCGTCGAGGGCGATCATGCGCGCCAGGAGCTCGTCCCAATCCCACTCGTCTGCCTCGACCCCGCGGGTCATCTCCAGCACCTGCTGCTCGACGACCTCACTCCGCCACTGGTCGACCAGCTCCCGGGTCTCCCCGCCGAGCAGGATCTGATTGCGCCATTTGTAGATGATCTCCCGCTGAGTGTTCATCACCTCGTCGTACTTGAGCACGTCCTTGCGGATCTCGAAGTTCTGCGCCTCGACCTGGCTCTGGGCGCGTTCGATCGCCTTCGAGACCATCCTGGCTTCGATCGGGACGTCGCGCGGGATGCGGAGCCGCGCCATGATCGACGCCACCCGATCGTTGGCGAAGCGCCGCATCAGGTCGTCCTCCAGCGACAGGTAGAAGCGCGACTCGCCGGGGTCTCCCTGGCGGCCCGACCGGCCTCGCAACTGGTTGTCGATCCGTCGCGATTCGTGGCGCTCGGTGCCGAGCACGTAGAGGCCGCCCAACTCGAGGATCTTCTCGCGTTCGTTTGCGGTCTCCATCGTGAACCGGTCGAGGGCGTCGCGGTACGCCGCCTCGTATTCCTCCGCCTCGGGCTCGATGCCCCGTTTGCGGACGTCCGCCGTGGCGAGCTCCTCGGGACTGCCGCCGAGCTTGATGTCGACGCCACGGCCAGCCATGTTGGTGGCGACGGTCACCGCCCCGAACCGGCCCGCCTGGGCGATGATGGCGCCCTCTCGCTCGTGGTGCTTGGCGTTGAGGACCTCATGGCGGACACCGCGGCGTTTCAGGTACTCGGCGAGCCGTTCAGACTTCTCGATCGAGACGGTGCCCACCAGGATCGGCTGGCCCGCCTCGTTGCGGTCCACGATGTCCTCGACGAGGGCGTCGAACTTGGCGTCCTCGTCGATGTACACCAGATCCGCCTGGTCGTCGCGGGCGATCGGCTCGTTGGTGGGGATCTCGACCACCTCGAGGTCGTAGATCTCGGCGAACTCGCCCGCCTCGGTGACGGCGGTCCCGGTCATGCCCGCCAGCTTCTCGTACATGCGGAAGTAGTTCTGGAGGGTGATGGTGGCGAGCGTCTGGTTCTCCTCTTTGATCTTGACGCCCTCTTTGGCCTCGATGCCCTGGTGGAGGCCCTCCGAGTAGCGGCGCCCATCCAGCACCCGTCCGGTGAACTCGTCGACGATCTTGATCTCGCCGTTCTTGATGAGGTAGTCGACGTCGCGCTGGTACAGCTCCTTGGCCTTGAGCGCCACGTCGAGGTGGTGGATGAGGTCGACGTTGGAGAAGTCGTACATGTTGTCGACGCCGAGGATCTGCTCGACCCGGTGGACGCCCTCCTCGGTGGTGACGACCTGGCGCTTCTTCTCGTCCACCTCGTAGTGGACGTCCCTTTGCAGGCGGGTCGCGATCCGGGCGAAATCGCGGTACCACTTGCCGGTCTCCCCCACCCGGCCGCTGATGATGAGCGGGGTCCTCGCCTCGTCGATGAGGATCGAGTCCACCTCGTCGACGATGGCGAAGGCGTGGCCCCGCTGGACCATGTTGGGGGCCTGCATCGCCATGTTGTCGCGCAGGTAGTCGAAGCCGAACTCGTTGTTGGTGCCGTAGGTGATGTCGGCGGCGTAGGAGGGACGGCGCTCGGCCGGGGTCATGTCGGCCTGGATGAGGCCCACCTCGAGCCCGAGGAAGCGGTGGATGCTTCCCATCCACTCGGCGTCACGGCGCGCCAGGTAGTCGTTGACCGTCACCAGGTGGACCCCGGCGCCGCCGAGCCCGTTGAGATAGGACGGCATGGTGGAGACGAGGGTCTTGCCTTCGCCGGTCTTCATCTCGGCGATCATGCCGCGGTGGAGCGCCCCGGCGCCGATGATCTGGACATCGAAGGGGCGCTGCCCGAGCACCCGCTTGGCGGTTTCGCGCACCGCGGCGAACGCCTCGCACTCGAGGGAGTCGAGGGTTTCGCCGGAGTCGAGCCGCTCCCGGAACTCGACGGTCTTGGCCCGCAGCTCGACGTCGCTCAACGCCTCGAACTCGGGTTCAAGCCCGTTGACGCAGCCGACCAGCTGCTCGAGCTCCTTCAGCCGCTTGCCCTCCCCGATTCTGAGGACCTTGCTGAAGACGGACATGGGAAACCCATACTAGGAGCGTGCCCGGGCTGCGGAGGGCGCGCGCCTGCTCAGGTGATGTCGGCGTTCAGCCCCCCGAACGTCTCCACCAGCGACGCGGGATCAACTCCCGCCTGCTGCGGGAGCACCTGGCGCACCACCCGGTCGACGACGATCTCGTAGGGCTCCGGAGGGATCGGCTCGCCGTTCGCCGTCTTCACCAGCAAGCCGGGGAGCGGGACGCCCTCCGCGTCGACCCGGTCGATGACCACCACCAGCTCCCCGCTCTCCATCTCGAGGACCGACCCGGGCGGGAAGATGCCCATCATGCGAATGAAGGCACGCACCAGATCGGGGTCGTAGGCGCCGCCCATCCCGCCGAGCAGCACCTTGAGAGCCCGATGCGGGGTTTCGGCGCGCCGGTAGGCGCGGCGAGTGGTGATGGCGTCGTAGGTGTCGACGACGGTCACGAGGCGGCTGAAGATCCGCGGCGGCTGGGCCCGGTCGATCTCGGGGTAGCCGGCGCCGTCGAAGCGGGCGTGGTGCTCGAAGGCGACCGTCGCCGCGATCTCGTGGCCGGGCCCCCCTGCGGCCATGATGGCGAGGCCGCCCTCCTGGGGATGGATCTTGATCTCGCGCCACTGCTCGTCGTCGAGGGTCCCCGGCCAGTTGAGGGTGGCGGAGGACACCGCCACCTTGCCGATGTCGTGGAGCACCGCGCCCACGCCGATCGGGACCAGCTCGGCCCGGTCGATCCCGAGGGAGCGTCCGAAGGCCAGCGCCAGGATCCCGGTGTTGACCGAGTGGAAGAAGGTGTACTCGTCGTGGCTCTTGACGGTCGACAGCAGCAGGCTGGCGCCCGGCTGCGCCACCGTGTGCTCGAAGAGGCTCTCCACGGCGGACACCACGGAGCTGAGCTCGATCTCACGGTCGCTCGCCATGGTGGCGATGGAGAGACGGAGGGCGTCCATCGACTCGGTGTACGCCCCTCGCAGCCCTGACATCGGGTTGGTGGTGATGTCGGCGTGGCTGAGGTGTGTGTCGTTGAGGCGGATGGTGCCGTCGGCAGGCAGATCGTCGGCGATCCCGGCGATGAACTTGGCGAGGTCGGTGAGATCCGGCCCCGACACGGGGTGGAGCAGGGTGATCGATTCGATCTCGCGCTGCTTCATCTCGCCCAGCAGCACATGGAACTCGAGCGAGGTGTGGGCCAGCAGGCTGCGGTCGTAGTAGAACGCGTTCTCGAGGATCGAGATGATGGTCTCGGGTGCCGCGGTGGCGAGATCCTGCACCGCGTCCTGACAGCCGATGAGCGCCTCGGTGGTGAGGGGATGCCGGTCCGGGTAGAGCGACACCTGCCGGACGAGGCGCCGCAACGCCCGGAGGAAGGCCGACGAGAGCCGCTCGCTCATCGTGGCCTCGCTTCCAGCGCCGCTCTGGCCGCGTCCCGGATGGCGCGCACCCGCGTGCGGAACACGAATCGCCGCCGCGCGAGGCGGGTGAGTTCCTCCACCCCGCGGGTCGTCGCCAAGGACCCCAACAGCGCGACGACGTCGCAGGCGGCGTCGGTGGAGAGCCGTTCGGAGTCGAGTTCGGCGATGAGCAGGGCATCGAGACCCTGGCTGTCGACGGCACGGGCGAGCCCGGCGGCGGCATGGCGCACCCGTTCGTGGGGGTCGCCCATCATGCGGATCAGGGTGGGAACCGCCTCCGGGCCCTGGATCCGCAGGATGGAGCGGAGCGCCTCGGTTCGGACCCGGTGGTCGTCGTGATTGAGCATGCGCAGCAGTCCCGGCACCGCGTTGTCCTGTCCGGTCTTCCCGAGTGCGATGGCGAGATTCCGCAGCAGGTACCAGGGGCGGTCCGACAGATATGGGAGCACGACCGCGGGATCCTCCCGGATGGCGCGGGTGATGAGTTCGGTGAGCACCCGCCGGTTGTGGCGGTCCGACGCCTCGGCGAGCTGGGATACGAGGGCGTCCGCCACCACGAGCCCCATCGTCTCGAAGATGTCGAGGATCTCGGGAGGAACCTCGTTGCCCTGCTGTTGCTCCACGATGACCTGGAGGGTGTCGCGACCCGCGACATGCCGCATGGCATCGCGGACCATGTCGTGGCGGAACTCGGCGTACGGCGGATCGTCGAGCACCGCGGTGAGCAGCAGGCGCGCCTTGTCGAATTCGCCTTCCCGCAGGGCGCGGGACACCCGCCCGGTCCAGACCCGCAGCACTCGGTGGAACCGATCGTCGCGCGTCTCGCACTGCAGCAGACCCCGCAGGATGTCGGTGCCGAGCCGGTCGGTGTCCTCGCTGCGGGTGAGTCGCTCCCGCAGGTCACGGGCGAGATCCTCGGATTTGACCGGGTCGCGGTTCACCGCGGAGAGCAGCTCGCTCACCCTCTCGGTCATGCCGCTGAGCCCGGGAACGCGGGAACGTGCCGCCTGGAGCCCCTCCATCAGCTCACCGGGCGACCGACCCGTCTTCTCCGCGACCACCGTTGCGAAGGCCATGAGACGTTCGGTGGTCGAATCCGACAGATCGGCGCCGAAATCGGCGAAGTCGGCAGACGACAGCTGCCCGAGGAACGTCCGATCGGCGTCGCTGGAGGTGGCGTCGAGCGCCGCTTCGAGGATGTGGACCTGGTCGCCTCGCGGCAGGTAGAAGAAGGCCTCGACGAAGGACCGGAACCCCCGCCACGGGTCGTGGGCTCCCTGGTGGAGAGGGGTTGCGTCCTTGCTGTCGTCGCCGGCGGCGACCTCGAGGGCATGGTCGTAGAGGTCGCGGTAGGTGTCGAGGAACTCGGTGGCCACCGCACCCATCGGACTGTCGTCCTGTACCAGGAGCGTGGCGATCTCGTCGGGGGAGGCGCCGCGGGCCGCGGCGGCGGCCGCGGTGGAGAGCCGCATGGTGGTGGCGTCGTGCTCCGCCTCTTCCCCCGTGTCGTAGCCGGCCCCCATCACCAGGAGGCCCCGCTCGTAGACCTCGATGCCGGTGCCCGGCACCTTCTCGAGCACCGACACGATCCCGCCGCGCGAGCGCACCTCCTCGTCGTCGAGTTCGATGGCCCGGAAGAAGCCGACGAGGCCGTCGGCGCTGGTGTTCCCCTTGAAGCGGAGATACTCGATGTCGTGGAGGAACAACTCGCGGGCGAGCCGAACGGCGCCCTCGGAGGCCCGGATCTCATCGGTCTCGTGGAAGAAGCTCCCTGGCCCCAGCACCAGCGTGACCGGGTGTTTCAGATCGACGGAGAGCGCGTCAACGGCCCAGGCGAAGGGCGCTTGAGCCGCCGGGTCCGGGTACAGCGTGAAGGTTGTCCATGCCACCCCGAGAGCATCGACGACCCGGCCTACGAAATCGTGCGCGCGACCGGATGCAAACGCCATTCCCTCATCCGATCGAGATCAACTTCTCGCGCACCGCGTACAGCACCGCTTCATTGCGGGAATGCAGCCCGAGTTTGTCGAGGATGTTGCGGATGTGGTTCTTGACCGTGTTCTCGCTGATGTACAGGTCACGACCGATCTGGCGGCTCGTCATGCCTCGGGCGACGAGCTGCAGCACCTCGATCTCCCGCCCGGTGAGGGTGGGCTTGCGGGCTTGGAGCAGCTCTTGGTGGCGGAGGAGCTGGCGGCACACGTCGAACAGCTTCCCCGCCATCTGGGGCGAGAGGGCGGCGCCGCCCTCGTCCACGGCCTCGATGGCATCCACCAGATTCTCGAAGGGGGTGTCCTTCACGATGTAGCCGCGGGCGCCGGTCCGCAGGCCGGTGAGCAGATCTTCCTCGGATTCGCTCCCGGTGAGCAGGATCACCTTCGACCCCGGTGACACCGCGAGGATCTTCTCGACGACATCGAGGCCGGACAATCCCGGCATGAGGACGTCGAGCAGGACCAGGTCGGGTTGCAGGTGCTCGGCCTGGCCTACCGCGGCCTCGGCGTGGCCGGCTTCACCGACCACCTCGAAGCCTGCGTCGGCCAGTGCCGAGGTCAACCCGGCCCGGAAGAGCGGAATGTCGTCGACGACGAGCAGGCGAGTCATTCTGGTTCGATCAGTCCTAGCGTTCCGTCATGTCGGTGGTACAGGACGCAGTGGGTGCCGCTCTCGGCATCGAGGAAGAAGAAGAAGTCGTGTCCGAGCATCTCCATCTGCAACGCGGCCTCCTCCGACGTCATGGGCCTCATCGCAAACCGTTTCGTCTTCACGATCCTGGGGTACTGGCCCGTCTCCTCTACATCGGAGATCGCCATCGCAGGATTGAGGCGTTTGTCCGCCGTCTTTCGTGACCGCTGAATCAGGCGCTCTTTGAGCCGGCGGAGCTGGCGCTCGAACTTGTCGACGGCGACATCGAGGGCCGCCCGGTCGTCGGCGCCACCGGCCTCGACCCGGACGGTGTGGCTGGCGACGCGGGTCGTGATCTCGACCCGGAACTGCTCCTCCGTTGCGCTCGGGTTCTGTCGTTCGGAGAACTCCACGTCGGCGAAGGCGCCGTCGTCGAAGATCCGGCTGGCGTGCTGCACCTTCTCGATGGCGGTCTCCGCCACGTCCTCGGCAACACGCAGGTTCCTCCCGTGCACACGAACGTCCACGTACGCTCCTTTCCGCTCGTCGCTGCATTCATCGACGCCGCCGCGCCGAAGATTGAATCAGGCGGGGACGCGGGCCTGAGGGGAAGCTCGCGCCGGCCGGCGCGGTGGGCGGAGTCGACCCGTCTCGGTCGTCGCCCTCTCCCCGATGGTGCCGCCACGCAGTCTCCAGGGGTTCGCTCGGCCTGTTCGGCGGGCCTCTTCCGACTCTACTCGCACCGCCGGAATGCGGGAGGGGACCCCCGGGATCGCCGTTCCGTAGCTCGCTCGAGGGCAATCGTGCCCTCACCTCGCCGCCGTGGCGGTGAGGGCGCCGCACGGGACGATGCCGAGGGCGGCCGCGGCCGATTCGAGGGTGGCGCCGGTGGTGAGGACGTCGTCGATCAGCACCGCGCCCGGGGGCGGCCGCCGGATCGCCCGATGACGTGCCGCGGTCCGCCCTGCCCGATCTCGCCCGGCGTGGCGCGGCCACCAGACGCCTGCCCGCAGCGCCGCCACCACCGGGAGGTCGCGGCGGGCAGCCACCGCGGCGGCGAGGATTTCGGCAGGGTCGATGCCGTGCGCAGCGCGCCGCAGCCGCGCCCGCGGCACCGGGACCACCGCGGTGGCTTCGGGCGGCACGAGGGACGCGAGCACCTCGCCGAGGACGGCGCCCGCCTGGACGATGCCGCCGTACTTGAGGCGGTGCACCAGGCGGCGGGCCGCCCCCTGATGGAGGAAGCCGCTCGCAACGGAGAGCCCGGAGGGGAGGACGCTCGGCGGTGCGGTCACCAGGGATCGGCGGCACGGTGGGCACAGGCCGCGCTCGCCGCTTCCCCAACGGCCACACGCGAGGCACACGGTCATCGTGTCACCGTACCGGCGGGATCCGACACGAATCGGGCCGATCTGGCTAGCCCAAAGTTGGTGAAGTCACCAAACGTGGGGGCGCGAACACAGCCAGTGGTCTAGGGTTCGAACAGGGCACAGATCGGGAGGCGATATGGCGATCGATGTGGCGGAGGCGCGAGAGCGGGACAGGAGACGCCGGCTCCGGCGAGTCCTCTTCGTGCTCGGGCCCATCGGCGCGTGGCTGTGGTGGCGGATCATCAGCGGCAACCCGGTGTCGCCGGGCATGCCGGACTTCGGGCCGAACGCCATCCTTTGGCTCCCCGGCCTCGCGCTCATCCTCATCCTCGGCCTCGTCATCGTGCTCCCGATGCTCGGCAACGGCCGTTCCCCCCACACGATCTACCTGCCCGAGCAGATCGAAATCGGATTCGACGACGTTCGCGGCCTCGGTGGCGTCCTCGATGAGGTTCGCCACACCCTCGACGTGTTCCTCAATCACGCCCGGTTCCGGGCCGAGATGGGCGGCAACCCCCGCCGCGGCGTGCTCTTCGAAGGTCCCCCCGGAACCGGCAAGACCCACATCGCCAAGGCGATGGCGCGAGAAGCCGGGGTGCCGTTCCTCTACGTGTCCTCGACCGCGTTCCAGTCGATGTGGTACGGCGCCACCTCCCGCAAGATCCGCACCTTCTTCCGGGCACTCCGCAAGGTGGCCCGGCGCGACGGCGGCGCCATCGGCTTCATCGAAGAGATCGACGCCATCGGCGGCAAGCGCGGCAACGTCGACGCGGCAACGGCCGAGCCGAACACCGCGCAGGCACGGGTGGAGCGCTCCGCCATGGCCCAGGGAACCGGCGGGGTCGTCAACGAGCTCCTCATCCAGATGCAGAGCTTCGACGAGCCAACCCGGCCCGAGCGGGTCCGCAACGTCCTCGTGCGCTTCGCCAACCGCTTCCTCCCCGCCCACCGGCAGCTGCGCACCATCCGCCCCGGCTTCTCCAACATCCTCCTCATCGGCGCCACCAACCGGGTCGACTCGCTCGATCCGGCCCTGCTGCGGCCCGGCCGGTTCGACCGCATCCTCCACTTCGGCCTTCCGGGACGGCGCGACCGGCGAGAACTGGTCGACTACTTCCTCGCCACCAAGGTCCACACCGCCGCCCTCGACGAAGACGCCGAGCGCGACCGCCTGGCGGCGGCCACGATGGGCTACACGCCGGCATCCCTCGAGCGGCTGTTCGACGAAGCACTCCTCGTCGCCCTCCGCGCCGATCGGGGCGCCCTCACCCCGGCCGACCTCAAGCAGGCGCAGATGGAAGTCGAGATCGGGCTGCCGCACCCGGTCGACTACACCGACGAGGAGCGCACCACCATCGCGGTCCACGAATCGGGCCACGCCGTCATGGCCTACCTCGTCGCCAACCGCCGCCTCGAACTGCTCTCCATCGTGAAGCGTCGCGACGCTCTCGGGCTGCTCGCCCACCGCGACGAGGAGGAGCGGTTCACTCGCCGCGCCTCGGAGATGCGAGCCATGGTGCAGATCTCCTTCGGCGGCATGGTCGCCGAAGAGCTCTTCTTCGGAGAAGCGGGGACGGGGCCGGCCTCCGATCTCGCCGCGGCGACCCAGGTCGCCGCCGACATGGTCGGCTCGTACGGCATGGGCGACTCGCTCGTGTCGCTGCAGGCCGTGGACCGCGGGGTGTTCCAGGACAACATGGTCTCCAAGGTCGTCGGCGACGCCCGGGCGCGCAAGACGCTGGAGCGCATCCTCACCGAGGCGCGGCGGGAGACCGCACGGCTTCTCGCCGATCATCGCTACCTGGTGGTCGCCCTGCGCGACGCCCTCCTCGAGAGAGAGGAGCTGTACGAGCAGGAGATCATGGAGATCCTGAGGGACGCCGAGACCCGCGCCCTCAAAGACGACAAGGTCCTCATCGACCTCCGCTCACAGGAAGCCCGCATCATCGAACGCCCGGCGCGCTTCGAACTCATCGAGAGCCCCGAGGGCGACTGAGCCTCACCGCGACCGCTCGGGATCCGGCCCGGCTGCGGTCAGGTCCCTTCCTGCCAGGACGCGAGGTACGCCACCTGCTCGGAGGTCAGTTCCTCCAGAGTGCCGCCCATGGCGGCGAGCTTGAGGCGGGCGACCTCCTCGTCGAGGGCACGCGGCAGCGTGTAGACGTCGGGGTCGAGGGACGCCGCATGGACGGCGAGCCACTCGGCCGCAAGCGCCTGATCGGCGAAGGACATGTCCATGACATCGGCAGGATGCCCTTCGGCGGCGCTCAGGTTCACCAGCCTGCCCTCGGCGATGACGAGGATCCGGCGTCCGTCGTCGAGGACGTACTCCTCCAAGCCATCTCTGATGCGACGCCGCGAGGCCGCCATCCGATCCAGCGCCACCAGGTCGATCTCGACGTCGAAATGCCCCGCGTTGGCGAGGATCGCCCCGTCCCGCATGACCGCGAAATGCTCCTCGCGGAAGACGTGGATGTCCCCGGTGGCGGTGAGGAACACGTCACCGATCGCGGCCGCCTCCTGGGATGTCATCACCCGATGGCCGTTCATGGCGGCCGAGAGCGCACGCACCGGGTCGCTCTCCACCACCACCACCCCGGCCCCGAGCCCGTCGGCCCGCATCGCGATCCCCCACCCGCAGTCGCCGTAGCCTGCGACGACCACGGTGCGGCCCGCGAACAGGATGTTGGTGGCACGGAGCACACCGTCGAGGGACGACTGGCCGGTGCCGTGCCGGTTGTCGAAGAGGTGCTTGGTGTCCGAATCGTTCACCGCCACCACCGGGAAGCGCAACACGCCGTCCGCCGCCATTGCCCGCAGCCGGATCACCCCCGTCGTCGTCTCCTCCATGCCGCCGAGGATCGGCTGGTCCACCCGCGCCTTGTGCAGCACCGTGGTCATGTCGGCGCCGTCGTCGAAGACGAGGGCAGGCGCCGTGTCGAGCACGGCGTCGATGTGGCGGTAGAACGTCCCGGCGTCCTCACCCCGAATGGCGTACACGGGGATCCCGCCGGCGACGAGGGCAGCAGCCACGTCGTCCTGGGTCGAGAGCGGGTTGGAAGCGCACAGCGTCACCGTCGCCCCTCCGGCAACCAGGACCCGCATAAGGTTCGCGGTCTCGGTGGTCACGTGCATGCAGGCGCCGATGCGAAGGCCGTCGAGGGGCCGCTCCCGCCTGAACCTCTCCTCGATCGCGGCCAGCACCGGCATCCGCCTGGCGGCCCATTCGATCCGTAGCTCGCCCTCCTCGGCGAGGGCCGGGTCGGCGATGTCGTACTCCACGGCGTTCTCTCTTCCTGTCGTCAACCAGCTGGTCCGTCGAAAGGCGGGGAAGTGATGACCGCGCCCCGCCGTCAGGCCACGGCGGCCTCTTCAGTCCCCATCGGGCGCGGCCGCCTCCTCGATCAGCATCACCGGGATGCCATCTTCGACCGGGTAGCGCAGCCCGCAGGTGGTGCACGCCAGGGCCGCGGGCTCGGCGATCTCCTCCAAGGACCCGCCGCACGACGGGCATTGCAGGATCTCCAGCAGGTCCGGGGGAACCAAGGGCGCCGAGCCGGTCACGATCCCGCCTCCACGATCGCCCTGACCCGGGCGGCGAGCTCCTCCACGTCCGCATCATCCGGAGCCTCCACGTTGAGGCGGAGCACGGGCTCGGTGTTGGAGGGCCGCAGGTTGAACCAGCGGGATCCGAGGTCGACCGTGAGCCCGTCGAGGCGATCGGTCGTCGCATCCGGAAAGGCCGCCTCGACCCGATCCATGGCGGCGTCCTTGTCCTCCACCTCATAGTTGCGCTCGCCGGACTGGGCGTACGGCTCGAACTCGCGGCGGATCTCCGAGAGAGGACGCCCGTCCTCGGAGAGCACCTGGAGCAGGACCAGCATGGTGAGGATGCCGGAGTCGGCCCGGTAGTTGTCCCGGAAGTAGTAGTGGCCGGAGTGCTCGCCACCGAACACGGCCCCGGTGTCCGCCATCACCTGCTTGATGAACGAATGCCCGACCCGGGTCCGGATCGGGGTGCCGCCGGCGGCCCGCACCATCTCGGGCACCGCCTTGGAGCAGATGAGATTGTGGACAATCCCGGCCCCCGGCGTCCGCTTCAGGTACCAGCGGGCGACGATGCCGGTCACGGTGCTCCCCGGCAGCGGCTGCAACTGGTCGTCGATGAAGAACGCCCGGTCGGCGTCCCCGTCGAACGCCACCCCGAGGTCCGGCTTCTCCTCCCCCATCAGCCGTTCCAGATCACGCAGGTTCTCGGGCCGGAGCGGATCGGGGTGGTGGTTGGGGAAGGTGCCGTCGGGCTCGAGGTAGAGGCCGATCAGCTCGGCGGGGATCCGGGCAAAGACGGCGGGTACCGCCACCCCTGCCACGCCGTTGCCACCGTCGGCCGCCACTCGCAGCGGTCGCAACACGGCGGGATCGATCACCGAGGTGACGTGATCCACGTAGCCCGAGAGGATGTCGACTCTCCGCAGTTCCCCGTTGCCGGTCCCGTGCGGATCGCCTGCGGCGAGACGCTTGATCTCGCCGAGCCCCGTCTC
>JASFUV010000004.1:0-17131 GCA_050050155.1 Acidimicrobiia bacterium
GACGGGGTGCAACCAGTCCAGATGGACACCATCATCGCTCCGCCGTCGATGGGGGCCCTCGACAACGTGGCGATCGTGACCGTCAATGTCGACCGCTACGAACCGTACGACCCGTACGACCCCTTCATGTATCCCACGCCGCGGATCCAGCTGATCGGTCCCGCCACCTACATCTCGCCGGAGGGGAGCGACGCGCAGGTCTTCGCCGACATCGAGGCCGGGACCTACCAGATCGAGCTCTTCGATCCGGGCGGGTGGCTGCTCCATCCCGAGACGGTGGCGTCCGGTGACGACATGGTCGACGCCACCGAAGGGTGGGCCACCGAGCGCATCGTCCGTATCTACCGCCCGGCTTCCCTCAGCGTCGACGTCACCGACGCCGCCACGGGCGACCCGATCGACGACGCGTCGGTGACGATCGAGGCGCTCACGGTAGGCGGCACCGTCGGCAACGCCCCGGGCGACTACCAATTCGACGACCTGGTGCCGGATCGCTATCAGGTCACCGTCTCCGCCGGCGGCTACCAGCCCGGCATCGTCGAGGTCGACGTCCCCGGCGACGGCGGCGGCGACGAGGCGACCGTCGAGGTCGCCCTCGAGGAGGAGACCTGGGTGCCGGTGTCGTGGACCTTCAGCGTCGACTTCAACCGGGAGTGGCACTACGAGACGGCCGGGGCCGACGTCGTGGTGACGCATCCCACCTGGGGGACCTTCAGCGGGGTGACCGACGAGACCGGCGAGGTCGTCATCGACCTGCCCGGAGGTGAATCCGGCTTCACCGTCACCGCGTCGACCCCATGGGGCCACCAAGCGGACAGCGACACGTTCACCACCGGCGGGTGGGGCTGGCCGGAGACCGACCTCCACCTCGGCTACGACTGGTGGGGTGGGGACCACGTCTTCTGGATTCGAGGGGGCCCCGATGGGCCGGACGGCTTCTTCGAGTACCGGATCGACTACGGGGAATGGGTGCGTGTCCCGGCCAACGACGAGGGCCGGGCCACCTTCGTGACCGACGCGCCGCGGGGCACCGTGGTCCAGCTGCGTGCCTACTGCGGGCCGGACGACTACCCCAACGACGAACTCGACACCGATTCGACCACGATCTGGCGATGGGACTACACGTGGAACGTGCACGGGTGGTGCCGATGAGAGACGAACAGGGCATGACCCTCATCGAGGTGACGGTGGCCGGAGCCCTCTCCACCATCATCGCCGCCGCCCTCATCACGATGTTCATCAGCCTCAACGGCAACGTCGCCAACCAGGAGAGCCGCGCCAATGCCACGACCGAGGCCGGCACGGCCATCTCGGAGCTCGTCGTCGAGCTGCGCCAGGCGGTCGACCTCGACGGCGACGGCTACGTCGTCGCTTCGCTCGACGGAGACTGGGACTCGGTCGACCTCCAGTTCGCGGCCGATCGCTACACCGGCGATCCGGGTCCCGAGTGGTACCGGTACCGGCTCGCCAACTGCGACGCCGGGCTGTGCGATCTGGTGCGCGACCGCACCGTTGCCGACAGCGGGAGCGGCCCCACCTGGACGTTCAGCGGCGACCCGATGAGCAACGTCGTCGCCGAGAACGTCATCGTCGACGGCGCCGACCCCCTCTTCGAAGGCGTGTCGTGGAGCACCGGAACCGAGGAGGTCGTCGACTTCTGCGGCGACGCCTTCCACGACTGCGAGTTCCTCATGGTGCGGATCCGGCTCCGGGTCGAGCCCGACCGCCTCGACACCGGGGTCGAACCGGTCGAGCTGCTCGAGGACGTGAGGTTGCGAAATGGATAGCCTCGCCCGCCGCCTCCGCTCCGAGGGCGGATTCGCCCTCGGCACGGTTGTCATCGGGGTCTTCACCATCGTCATCCTGACCGTCCTCCTCTCCCGCATCGCCTTGAGCCAGACGGACCGGGCCGACCTCGGCAAACGGGAGGACACCGTCCTCGCCGGAACCGAGGCGATGCTGGAGCGCTACGCCGCCAAGATGACCATCGATCCCTCGTACTACCTCAGCTACGTCGACGAGGCGGAGGCGCCGCGGGTGTGTAGCGACAGCGGATCCTCGAGCTACGGCGCCGTGGTCGAGCCGGGCAACGCCTGGATCGAGGACTGCGAAACGTGGACCTACCAGGAGACCTCCGACTACTACGTCCATCCGCTGTTCGGCGGCGACACCGCGACCGCTGCCGATGACGTCGAGGTGCTGCTCCACGTCACCCCGCCCGCCCTCGGCGGATCCCTCGAAGTCACCGTGGTCGGCCGCCAGAGCACCCGCCCCGTCACCCGCGCCGTCACCGTGGAGATCCGGGCAGAGGCCCTCTCCGAGTTCGCCTGGCTGCTGGAGGACGATCTCCGCTTCGGGGACGGCGCCAACTCCTTCGGGAAGGTCTACTCCGGCGGCAACATCGGCTACCTCTCCGGCGCCAGGGCGTACGGCAACGTCTACGCCGAGGGGCTGATCGGGTACCGGGACGGGTACACCTGGTACTACCCGCCGACCTGGATGGATGGGGCCGAAGGATGGGACAGCACCGGGAACCACAACGCGGCGGGGGAGTACATCACCGATGTCTATCCCGATCCCATCGATTTCGACCGCTTCTGGGACGACCTCGACCTGCTCCAGGAGGCGGCATGTGGCGGCGGCGGCATCTGCCTCGACAGCGCCAACGATCATTCCATTCCCACCGGGGTCAACGCCTTCCTCATCCAGACCGTCCAGCAGGGCGGCCAGACCAAGCTGCGAATCTCGTATTCGACCAGTGCCCCGGGGGGATCGGGATGCCTCACGACCGAGGAGCGGTGGTGGGTCAACTCGCAGAACGCCAACTGGCACTACCTCGACACCTACGACCTTCCGGCAAACGGAGCCCTGTGGGCCAACGAGCACGTCGTGCTGGGAGAGGATTCGTCCGACACCTTCGAGCTGTCGGGCCAGCTCTCCATCTACGCCGGGGACTCATCGGCCCGCCGCAACGCGATCATCGCCAGCGACATCGTCTACGCCGACGGGCTCGACGGAGGGGACGTCCTCGGGTTGGTCGCATCCGACGAGATCCGGGTCAACCCGCACGCGGTCGGCTACGACCGGGAACTGTTCATCTACGCCGCCATGCTCTCGCAGAACGGCAGCATCGCCACCGCCCGCTCCTGCGGCGACGACGGCAGCCCCCAGACCCCGTCCCATGCGGAACTGACCACCTACGGATCGTTCGCCGCGGTCGAGACCGGCGACTTCGCCCAATCGTTCCAAACCCGCAACTACAACTTCGACGAGCGCCTCGATCGCATCCGGCCTCCCTTCTTCCCCCTGCTCCGGGAAGAATGGACGTACACGAACTGGCGGGAGATCACCACCCCCTGCTGGGCGACCGCGGCGGGCTGTTCCTGACCGGACGGTAGGCTCGGCCGCCGGATGATCATCGAGCGCCGTTCCCTCTGGCTGGCCGAGACCAACTGCTATCTGGTGGCCGCCGAGGCGGGAGGTCCCGGCATCCTCATCGACGCTCCACCGGACCTCGACGGCCTCGCCGCGCTCCTCGACGCCCACGGCGTCGTGCCCGTCGGGCTGCTCCTCACCCACGCCCACATCGACCATGGGGGAGGCGCCCGCGCCGCCACGGCCCGCTGGGCGATGCGCGCCTACCTGCATCCGGACGACGAGTGGCTGGCCCGCGACACCCGCCTCCAGCTCGCCACCCTGTTCGGCCCCAACGTGCCCCCCGAACTCGCCGACGAGTTCGCCCCGCCCGAGGAGTTCGCCGCCCTCGCCGACGGCATGGTCCTCGACCTCGCAGGGATCTCCCTCGAGGTGCTCCACACGCCGGGGCACACCCCCGGGCACTGCTGTTTCCTGCACCACGACGACGGGGTGCTGTTCGCCGGAGACCACCTCTTCGCCGGGTCCGTCGGCAGGACCGACCTCCCGGGCGGCGACCACGCCATGTTGCTGCGATCCATGGCCGACAAGATCCTGCCGCTCCCGGACGAGACGCGGGTGCTTCCGGGCCACGGCCCGACGACTACCCTGGCCCAGGAGCGCCGCACCAACCCCTTCTTGCAGCAGGTGTGACCCGGCCGCGTCACGGCCGCCCGAGACCGAGGAGACCATGGGGACCGACAACCAACCGCTGAGGACGGCTTCCGCCGGCGAGCTGCGAGGCACCGACGCCGGCCGCCAGGTCAGACTGGCCGGATGGGTCGCCCGGCGCCGCGACCACGGCGGGGTCATCTTCGTCGACCTGCGAGACGGCACAGGCCTCGCCCAGGTCGTCCTCAATCCCGAGGACGAGCCCGCCCCGTTCGAGGTGCTGCACGGTCTGCGCGCCGAGTACTGCATCGCGGTGCGCGGTGAGGTGCGGGCCCGGCCCGAAGGGACCGTCAACGCGGACCTCCCCAGCGGCGAGATCGAGGTCGTCGCCTCCCGCCTCGAGGTGCTCAGCCCGGCAGAGCCCCTGCCGTTCCAACTCGATGAACGGGTCGAGGTCGCCGAGGAGCGCCGCCTCCAGTACCGCTACCTCGACCTGCGCACCACCCGCATGACCGCCAACCTCCGGGCCCGCTCCACCGTGATCCGGGCGATGCGCCGTGTCCTCGACGGCGCCGGGTTCCTCGAGGTGGAGACACCTACCCTGATCGCCTCGACCCCCGAGGGGGCGCGGGACATGCTCGTTCCGAGCCGGCTCCGCCCCGGCCACTTCTACGCCCTGCCCCAGTCGCCGCAGCTCTTCAAGCAGCTCCTCATGATCGGGGGAGTGGAGCGCTACTACCAGGTCGCCCGCTGTTACCGCGACGAGGATTTCCGGGCCGACCGCCAGCTCGAGTTCACCCAGCTCGACCTGGAGGGCTCGTTCTGGGGCCAGGAGGACGTCCTCACGACCCTGGAGGAGATCGTCTCGGAAGTCGCAAGGGACACCCGAGGCGTCGAACTGGAGCGACCCTTCCCCCGCCTCACCTATGCCGAGGCCATCGCCCGCTACGGGACCGACAAGCCCGACCTCCGCTTCTCGATGGAGATCACCGACCTGGCAGCGGTCTTCGCCGCCACCGAGTTCAAGGCCTTCGCCGGAGTCCTCGCCGACGGCGGCGTCGTCCGCGGGATCAACGCCGGCCCCCTCGGCCTGTCACGCGCCGGACTGGACCGGCTCGTCTCCCGGGCCCAGGAGCTGGGCGCCAAAGGACTCGTCTGGCTCGTGGTCGAGGACGACGGGACGCTGCGCTCCCCGGTCGCCAAGTTCCTCGCCGACGGCGAGCACCGGGCCCTGCAGGAGACGCTGGGAGCAGGTCCCGGGGACGTGCTGCTCCTCGCCGCCGACTCGGCCCGGCTGGCCTCGGAGGTCCTCGGGCAGCTCCGCCTCGAGCTGGGCCGTCCAGGCGCCCACGACGACCTGTCCTTCCTGTTCGTAGTCGACTTCCCGGTGTTCGAGAGCGACGACGACGGGGGCCTCGCCCCGGCCCACCACCCCTTCACGCAGCCGGTCTCGGTCGACGAGATGCGTGACTCCCCCCGGACCGCGATCTCGAAGGCGTACGACCTGGTGCTCAACGGGAGCGAACTCGGATCGGGCAGCGTCCGGATCCACGACCCCATGGTCCAGGCGCAGGTGTTCGACATCCTCGGGATTACCCCGGAGGACGCGCAGCGTCGCTTCGGCTGGTTCCTCGAGGCGTTGCGCTACGGCACCCCACCGCACGCCGGCTTCGCCATCGGCATCGACCGGCTCGTGTCGATCCTGCAGAACGAGCCCAACATCCGCGAAGTCATCCCGTTCCCCAAGACGCAAACCGGAGGGGATCCCCTCACCGGATCACCGAGCAAGGTCGACGATCCGCAGCTGCGCGAGCTCGGCATCGACGTGCGCCCCGAGGTGCGCCGCGTCTGGGCCGAGGACGACGGCGCGCCATGACCGTCCCCGGCGACCAGGACGACCTGTTCGCCGAAGACCGTGCCGCCCGGCGGCGGTCGGTGGCGCCGCTCGCGGCCCGGATGCGCCCCCGTTCCCTCGACGAGGTCGCCGGGCAGGCGCATCTCGTCGCTCCCGGGGCGGCGTTTCGGGCCCTGATCGAATCCGGGGAACCCTCGTCGATGATCCTGTGGGGACCCCCCGGCACCGGGAAGACCACGCTCGCCCGGGTCGTCGCCGGATCCACCAAGGCCCGCTTCTCGCCCCTGTCGGCCACCTCCGCCGGGGTCAAGGACGTGCGAGAGGTGCTGGCGGCCGCCGCGCAGCGGATCGAGGAGGGCCGTGGGCGCACCGTGCTCTTCCTCGACGAGATTCACCGTTTCACCAAGGCCCAGCAGGACGCCCTGCTCCCCGGCGTCGAGGACGGGATCGTCATCCTGATCGGAGCCACCACCGAGAACCCGTTCTTCGAGGTCAACTCGCCGCTCATCTCCCGCTGCACGGTGTTCCGGACCGAGACGCTCAGCCCGACCGAGATCGACACCGTCATCCGGAACGCGCTGGAGGACCCGGTGCGAGGCCTCGGAGGCGCGGTGAGCCTGGGCGACGATGCCGCCGAAGCCCTGGCAGAGCGGGTCGGCGGCGACGCCCGCCTCGCCCTCAACACCCTCGAGGTCGCGGTCGCCATCGCCCGTGGCCGCGGCACCACCACGATCGGCGTCGACGACATCGGCGAGGCGCTGCAGCGGCGCGTCATCCGCTACGACAAGGCGGGCGACCGGCACTACGACGTCGTCTCGGCGTTCATCAAGAGCGTCCGCGGCTCCGATCCGGATGCGGCCCTCTACTGGCTGCACACCATGCTGGGGGCGGGGGAGGACCCGCTCTTCGTGGCACGTCGCCTCGTCATCCTCGCCTCGGAGGACGTGGGCCTCGCCGACCACCGCGCCCTCGCGGTGGCGCTGAACGCCTTCCACGCCGTACAGGTGATCGGGGTGCCCGAGGGCGCATACGCCCTCTCCCACGCCACCGTCTATCTCGCCCTTGCCCCCAAGTCCAACTCGATCACCGAAGCGATGGGGCGTGCCCGCGACCTCATCGAGGGGACACCGGGGGCCGCGGTGCCTCCGCATCTGCGATCCGCCGCCACCGAGGGACAGCGAGCCCTCGGCGACGGGGTCGGATACCGCTACCCCCACGATGGGGACGGCGCGGTGCTTCCCCAGCAGTATCTCCCCGACGAGGCGGCAGGTGCCGTCCTCTTCGTCCCGAAGGACCTGGGCGAGGAGGCGGAGCTGAGGCGCAGGCTCACCGAGATCGACGCCACGCTGCAGAAACGACCCCGCCGCAGGTGACGACTCGACCGCTCCTTCCCGAGTGCGTAGCCTGAGCTCATGCTGCTGAGAATCCGCTGGTTCCTCCTCGGCGTCGTCGGTGCCGTCGTCACCGCCACCTACGTGGCGGTGCGCTCGCCGTATGTGCGTCGCCAGGTCACCGGTCCGGCACTTCGGGACGCAGGCCTCCGAGGAGCGGCGGACCTCCTCGACGCGGCGTCGGTCCGGGTCGCGTCCGCCTCCCGCCGCTAGGGCGCCGGTTCGACCGACTACCTTGAGACCGACCCACCGGAGAGCATGAGCCAGCCACCCATCCAACCGCGCACCCTCAAGGGGTTTCGGGACTTCCTTCCGGGGCCCATGCTCCGCCGCGAGCTCCTCATCGACACCGCCAAGCGGGTGTTCCGTTCCTACGGGTACAGCCCGATCGACACGCCCGCCCTCGAACACACCGACATCCTGCTCGGGAAGGGCGGCGACGAAACCGACAAGCAGCTCTACCGCTTCACCGACGCAGGCGACCGGGACGTCGCCATGCGCTTCGACCTCACCGTGCCGCTCGCCCGCTTCATGGCCCAGCACGCAGGGACACTCGGCGCCCCGTTCAAGCGCTACCACATCGGGCCGGTGTGGCGGGGTGAGAACACCCAGCGAGGCCGCTACCGCGAATTCGTCCAGAGTGACTTCGACACCATCGGGACCGAGAGCATCGTCGCCGACATCGAGACCGGTCTCGTCATCCACGACCTGTTCACCGCGCTCGGCTTCGACGCCTTCACCATCCGCCTCAACAACCGGAAGATCCTCACCGGTTTCCTCGAGCATCTCGACATCACCGACCAGGTCACCGCGGTGCTACGGGCCCTCGACAAGCTGCCGAAGATCGGCCGGGACGCGGTCGCCGCCGAATTGGAGGCCGAGGTGACACCCGCACAGGCAGCCGAGATCCTGCGACTCGCCTCCCTCGAAGGCGGCAACGACGAGATCGTGGCGACCCTCGACTCGCTGATGGGCTCCTCCGAGCAGGGCCGCGCCGGGGTGGGGGAGCTGAGGCAGATCCTCGACGGCATGGCGGCGGCAGGCGTCACCGCCGGCCGGGTCGCGGTGGACGTCAGCATCGCCCGCGGCCTCGACTACTACACGGGCACCGTCTTCGAGACCTTCCTCGACGCCCTTCCCGACATCGGAAGCTGTTGCTCGGGAGGCCGCTACGACGATCTGGCCTCCCTCTACACCAAGCAGCGCTTCCCCGGCGTCGGCGCCTCCCTCGGCGTCGACCGGCTCCTCGCCGCCATGGACGAACTCGACATGGGGACCCGCCGCGACACCGCAGCCTCAGTGCTGGTCGTGTTCTTCGACGCCGAACGGCGTGACGACTACCTGGCGCTCGCCACCGGCCTGCGGCGCGAAGGCCTCGACACCGAGTTGTACCCCGAGCCACGCAAGGTCGGCGCCCAACTCAAGTACGCCGACCGGCGCGGTCACCGTCTCGCCGTCATCGCCGGCGCCCAGGAATGGGACGCCGGCACCGTCCAGATCAAGGACCTCGCCTCCGGCGACAGCATCGAGGTGCCCGCCGAGGACGCCGCCGCATCCTGCCTCCGGCTGCTGACGGCGTGAACCGCAGGCACCGTCGAGACCGGCGCTCGCGGCACCACTAACCTGCCGGGCACCGATGGACAGCAACCGCATTCGCCGTACCTTCCTCGAGTTCTTCGAGGCGCGTGAGCACACGATCGTGCCCAGCGCCTCGCTGATCCCGGTCGATCCGACCCTGCTGCTCACCAACGCCGGCATGGTGCCGTTCAAGCCGTTCATGCTCGGGGAGACGGCGGCCCCGTACCCACGCGCCGCGTCGGTGCAGAAGTGCGCACGAACCGGTGACATCGACATCGTGGGAACCACGGCCCGGCACCTCACCTTCTTCGAGATGCTCGGCAACTTCAGCTTCGGGGACTACTTCAAGGAGAAGGCGATTCCCTGGTCGTACGCGCTCGCCACCGAGGGCTTCGGCCTCGAGCCTGATCGGCTCTGGTTCACGGTCCACGAGACCGACAAGGAAGCCGAGGAGATCTGGATCGAGACCGTCGGCGTCCACCCCGACCGGGTGCAGCGCCGCGGCCGGGACAACTTCTGGCAGATGGGGGTCCCCGGACCGTGCGGACCGTCATCGGAGATCTTCTACGACAAGGGACCCGCCTACGGACCCGACGGAGGGCCGGTCGTGGACGAGGAACGGTTCGTGGAGTTCTGGAACCTCGTGTTCATGCAGAACGTCCAGGATGAGCCGTACCACGTCGTCGGCGACCTCCCGGCCCGCAACATCGACACCGGCGCCGGATTGGAGCGCGTCGCCGTCGTCCTCCAGGGCAAGGAGACCGTCTTCGACACCGACCTCCTCCGTCCGATCGTGGCGGCGGCGGAGGGCGTGACCGGCGTCGGCCTGGGGGAGCGGGACGGCACCGACGTCAGTCTCCGCATCATGGCCGACCACGGGAGGGCCGTCACCTTCCTCATCGCCGACCGGGTGGTGCCGTCCAACGAGGGCCGGGGCTACGTGCTGCGGCGCCTCCTGCGCCGGGCCGTCCGCCACGGCTTCCTCCTCGGCGCAGAAGACCTCGTCCTGCCCCGGCTCATTGCCGCCGCGGTCGATGTGATGGGGGAGGCCTACCCGGAGCTGGTGGCCCAGCAGGACGCCATCGCCGAGATGGCCGAACGGGAAGAGGTGCGATTCCGTCGCACCCTGCAATCGGGCCATCAGCTCCTCGACCAGGAACTCGACGGCATGGAACCGGGCGCCGTGTTCTCCGGGGCCACCGCGTTCAAGTTGCACGACACCTACGGCTTCCCGCGAGAGCTCACCGAGGAGATCCTCACCGAACGGGGCATCCGCCTCGACATCGAGGAATTCCAGCGCATGATGGAGGAGCAGCGAGAACGAGCCCGCCGCGCCTTTCGCGGCGGCGACGAGGCAGCCAGGGCCGACGCCTCGCGTGCCCTGCTGCGCGGTATCGACGGGACCCGCTTCGTCGGGTACGAGGCCGAAGGGAGCCGGGCGCAGGTGCTCGCCATCGTGCGCGAAGGCGAGCTGGTGGAACGGGCCGACGCCGGGCAGGAGATCGAGCTGTTCTTGGATCGCACCCCGTTCTATGCCGAATCGGGTGGGCAGGTCGGCGATCGGGGAACGGTGTCGACCGTCACCGGACGGGTCGCCATCGCCGACACCCAGTACGCCGTTCCCGGCGTGCACGGCCATCGGGGCACCGTCACCACCGGCCAGATCGCGGTCGGGCAGGATGCCACCGCCGAGGTCGACCACGAACGGCGGGAACGGATCCGCAAGAACCACACCGGTACCCACCTCCTGCACTGGGCGCTGCGCGAAGTCGTCGGCAGCCACGTGCACCAGGCCGGCTCGCTGGTGGCGCCCGATCGCCTCCGCTTCGACTTCTCGCACTTCCACGGGCTCGCCTCCGAGGAGCTGCTGGAAGTGGAGCACGAGGTGAACGCCCGGGTGGTGGAGAACGCCACGGTGACCACCCTGGAGACCAGCAAGGAAGAAGCCGAGGACATGGGAGCCCTCGCCTTCTTCGGGGACAAGTACGGAGACCGGGTCCGGGTGGTCAAGGCCGGCGACTACTCCACCGAGTTCTGCGGGGGAACCCACGTCCCGTCCACCGGGCAGATCGGACCGGTGATCGTCCTCGGGGAGGCCTCGGTGGCCGCCAACACCCGCAGGGTCGAGGCGCTCACCGGTCTCGCCGCCTACGAGCATCTCGCCGATCTGCGGCGCCAGCTGGACCAGATCGCAGGCAGGGTCCGGGCACAGCCGGGCCAGGTCGTCGCCGGCGTCGACGCCCTCCTCACCAGGATCGATGCCCAAGAAGAACGGATCGAGCGCTTCGAAACCCAGGCGCGATCTTCCGCAGCCGACGCCCTCCTGGCGCAGGCCGAGCGCTTCGGTTCTCACCGGCTGCTGGCCGCGGTGCGCCCCGACACCTCGCCGTCGGACCTCCGCACCCTCGCCTTCGGGCTGCGCGACCGCCTGGGCTCCGGCATCGGAATCCTCGGGGCGGCCCACGACGGCAAGGCCGGCCTCCTCGTGTTCGTCTCGCCGGATCTCGTGGCCGACGGCGTCTCGGCCGGGACCATCGTCCGGGCCGGGGCCGCCATCGTCGGCGGTGGCGGCAGCCCCGATCCCGAACTCGCCCAGGCAGGCGGACCCCACGGCGACCGGGTCCCTGATGCGGTCGAGGAGGCGGCAGGGGCCGCCCGGGAGGCACTGCGAGGACGATGAGGCGCGGCCGGGTACTGGGGCTCGATCCCGGGGAGCGCCGCATCGGGGTCGCCTTGTCCGACGCCACGGGTATGATCGCTCAGCCGCACATGGTGATCGATCGTCGGCGTCAGGATCTGGCCGCGACCTTGCGAGCCCTCTCCGCGGAACACGAGGTCGGCACCGTCGTCGTGGGACTCCCGGTCTCGCTCTCGGGCGAGGAAGGGGCATCCGCCCGGCGGGCCCGCGCCTTCGGTGCGAAGGTGGAGGCGATCCTGGGGTGTGAAGTGATCTACCAGGACGAGAGGTTCACCACGGTGCAGGCGGAGGACGCGCTGCTGGAGGCAGGGATGCGACGGGTCGAACGGCGTCAGAAGCGAGACAAGGTCGCGGCCGCGCTCATGCTGCAGGGCTACCTCGACGCCACGCGAGGGGAGGACACCCCGTGACCCACGGCGTCCCCGACCCGACCGGCACCCCTCCGACCGGCCCGAACGAGCCGTCCCCCCCTCCCCGCACCCCAGTTCCGTGGTGGGTGTGGCGCATCATCCAGGTCGTCGCGATCCTCCTTCTCATCGCCGGCGTCTTCGCCGGGCTGCGCGCCGCGGCGGAGCGGTTCGCCGAAGCCGTCGGCACCACTCCTGAGACCAGCAGCACCGTCGTTTCCGGGAAGGCGATCACGATCGAGATCCCAGCCGGATCGTCGGCCCGCTTCATCGCGGCGCTGCTCGAAGATCAGGGGATCATCGCCCACGGCGCCGACTTCGAGGACGCGGTCGGCAACCGCGGCGTGGCGTCACGGCTCCAAGCCGGTGAGTACGAACTCGTCTCCGGCACCGACGTCAACGACATCATCGACATCCTGGTGGAAGGGCCGGAGCCGATCGAGACGATGCCGATCAGGGTCATCGAGGGCCTCACCATCCGCGAGATGCTCGAATCGATCGCCGACCAGACCGACTACTCGGTCGATCAGCTGGCGGCGCCCCTGCTCGACGGCACCGTCACCTCCCCCTACCTGCCGGACGAGGCGCCGGAAGGCTCCGAGGAGCTGGCCCGCTGGGAGGGACTGCTCGCCCCCGACACCTACGAGTTCCGCGCCGACGCATCGGCGGCCACCATCGTCGGTCGCCTCGCCGACACCCTCACCTCTCGCGTCAACGACATCGACTGGTCCGCCCTCGAAACACTCGACCTGACCCCCTACGACGGCATCATCATCGCCTCGCTGATCGAGCGCGAGGCCAAGCTCGACGACGAGCGGCCCATCATCGCCAGCGTCATCGTCAACCGCATCGAGATCGGCATCGCCCTCCAGATCGACGCCACCATCATCTACGCCAAGGGAGAGAACCGGGGCGAGGTCCTCCTCGAGGACCTCGAAATCGATTCGCCCTACAACACCTACCTGTACCAGGGTCTCCCGCCGACGCCGATCGCCGGCGTGCGGGTGGCATCGCTCGAGGCGGCGGCGGCCCCCGCCGACACCGACTACCTGTACTACGTCCTCATCGACAAGGACGGCACCCACGGGTTCTCCGAGACCCTCGAGGAGCACAACCGGCTCAAGGAGCAGGCGAAGCAGGACGGGGTGCTGACACAGTGAAGCTCGCCGTCCTCGGCGATCCGGTTGCGCACTCCCTCTCGCCGGCGCTGCATCAGGCGGCCCTCGACGCCACCGGCATCCCGGGCGAGTACCGGGCGCTGAGGGTCGACGCCGACGGGATGGTGGATGCGGTTGATGCCATCCGCCGCGGCGAGCTCGACGGCGCCAACGTCACGATGCCTCACAAGGCACGGGCACTGGAGCTGGTCGACGACGCCGTGGAGGCGGCCCGGCGTGCCGGAGCCGTCAACACCCTGGTGCGGGTCGCGGGTCGCGTCATCGGCCACAACACCGACATCGGCGGGGTGCAGACCGCGTGGCAGTGGGGAGGGCTTCCCGACGGCGGATCGGTGATCGTGCTCGGCGCGGGTGGCGCTGCCGCCGCCGCGGTGCTTGCGCTCGAGGGTCGGGACCTGACGATTGCCGCCCGGCGCCCCGCCACCGCCGAGGACCTCCTGGTACGTCTCGGCGTCGCCGGCCGGGTCACCGATCTCACCTCCCCGGTCCCGGGCGGGGTCCTGGTCAACGCCACCCCGATCGGGATGCGGGGCGAACATCTGCCGGATGTGATGCTCCGGGAGGCCTCCGGTCTCTTCGACATGGCGTACGGCCCGGCGCCCACACCGGCGGTGCGGTGGGCGAGGAGGGAAGGGCTGCCGGTGGTGGCCGGTCCCGACATGCTCCTGGCCCAGGCGATGGCGTCGTTCCGCCTCTGGACCGGCCGTCCCGCCCCCGAAACCGCAATGCGTCGCGCCCTCGAACGAGCCCAGGGAGCCCCCTCCGGCACCGCGTGAACCCCTCAAGCCCCCTCCTGCGGGTACCGACACGTTGGGAGCGAGCGTTCGCGCTCCCGACGAGAGCAATGTGAGGAGGTTCCTTGACCGGCGATGCCCGCCATCTGGGCACCATGCTCCTCGAAGAGGGGATGATCTCCAGCAAGGATCTCGAAGTCGCCGTGGCCAAACAGCGCACTTCGGGCCTTCCGCTGGGCAAGATCCTCGTGGAGGAGGGCCTCGTCAAGGAGGCCGACCTGGTTCGCACCCTGGCGCGCCAGATCGGCATCGAATACGTCGATCTCACCGAGACCTCGATCGACCCGGCCGCGGTCGCGCTCGTGCCCGAGTATCTCCTCACCCGCTACCTCGTCCTGCCGATCGGATTCGAGGACGACCGCCTCGTCGTCGCCATGGCCGACCCGGCCAACGTCCTCGCCATCGACGATCTGCGAGCCGTTTCCGGGATGGGAATCTCCCCGCGCGTCGCCACCCGCACCGAGCTCGAGGAAGCGATTCAGCGTCAGCAGCGCCTCGACGACTCGGTCAGCGACCTCGCCGAGCAGGCCGCCGAGGACTCCCGTGAGGACACCGATGTCAGCGGCCTGGAAGTCGCCGCCGAAGAGGCGCCGGTGGTCAAGCTGATGAACACCATCATCGGGCGCGCCATCAACGAACGGGCCTCCGACATCCACATCGAGCCGGGGGAGCGGGAGCTCCGCATCCGGTTCCGCATCGATGGGGTGCTCCACGAGGTGATGTCCACCCCTCGCAGCATCTCCAATGCGGTGGTGAGCCGCATCAAGATCATGTCGGACCTGGACATCTCGGAACGCCGGGTGCCGCAAGACGGCCGGGTCGGGCTCCGGGTCGGCGGCCGCCCCGTCGACATCCGTGTCGCCACACTCCCGTCCATCCACGGCGAGAAGGTCGTGATGCGGATCCTCGACAAGGGCGCCAGCGTCGCCTCGCTGGAGGAACTCGGGTTCGCCGAGTACAACCTACAGCGCTACGAGGCCGCCTACACCCGTCCCTACGGTGCGATCCTCGTCACCGGCCCGACCGGGTCGGGCAAGACGACCACCCTGTACTCGACCCTCGCCGTCCTCAACCGCGAAGACGTCAACATCATCACGGTCGAGGACCCGGTGGAATACCGGCTCGCCGGACTGACGCAGATCCAGGTGAACCGCAAGGCCGGATTGCTCTTCGCCACCGCCCTCAAGTCGATCCTGCGGGCAGATCCCGACATCGTGCTCATCGGCGAGATCCGCGACGGTGAAACCGCCGCCATCGCCACCGAGGCCGCCCTCACCGGCCACCTGGTCCTGTCGACGCTCCACACCAACGATGCCCCCTCCGCCGTCGGCCGCCTCATCGACATGGGAGTGGAGCCCTTCCTGGTCAGCTCGGCGCTCGACGCGGTCGTGGCGCAGCGCCTCGCCCGCATGCTGTGCGACCGGTGCAAGGTGGCGTACACGCCGGATCGGCACGTGCTCGAGGACGTCGGATGGGAGTTCCACGGGTCCGATGACGTGCCGGAACTGTACCGGGCGGGGGGATGCCGCCACTGCGGCAACACCGGCTACCGGGGCCGGATCAGCATCAACGAGGTCATGCTCCTCAACGAGGAGATCCAGCACATGACGGTGGAACGGCAGTCCGCCCGGGACATCATGAAAGCGGCGATCGCCGAGGGAATGCGCACACTGCGCCAGGACGGCCTGGAGAAGGCGGTGAGCGGCCTCACTTCCCTCGAGGAGGTCCTCAGGGTCGTCGCGTGACCTGCCGATAGGGTGGCGATGGTCACCAGCAATCTCGATCGCAAGCTGGGTGAGCTCCTCGTGGAACGTCGCCTGCTCAGCCAGGACGACCTCGAAGCACACCTCGCAACCGTGGGCCGCACCGGGGACGGTCTCCCCGGCGTGCTGCTCTCCGTCGGCGAGGTCGATCACGAGGACCTGCTTCGTGCCGTCTCCGAGGAGATCGGGGTCGGCTTCGTCGACCTGGCAGCCCCCGACACCCCGGCGGCGGAGCCCCGCGCCCTTCGCCTCGTTCCCCACGCCCTCGCCGACGAGTTGGCGGTCCTGCCGCTGCGGCTGGAACGGGACGGCACCTTGGTGGTGGCGATGGAGAACCCCCTCGACGAGGCGCGAGTCGAGGCGCTGCGCAAGCTGGTCGACGGTGACGTCCGGGCCGAGCTCGCGACGGGGCCCGCCCTGGTGGCGGCGATCAGCCGCTCTTACGAGACCATGGCCGCCGACGAGGCCGCGCCGGCTCCGGCCGGCGTCGGCACCCTCGGCAATCCGGGCGCCAACGGATCGCGGATCCTCGATCCCCCCGACGATGAGCAGCGGCTCACGGTGGGGGAGTTGCTCACAACCCTCACCGAGCACAAAGGCTCCGACCTCCACCTCGCGGTCGGGTCACCCCCGATGATGCGCATCGACGGGATCCTCGTGCCGCTCGAGGAGTGCGGGAAGCTGGGCCCGTCGCAGCTGCGCAAGATGATCTACGCCATCCTCAGCGGCCGCCAGCGCGAGCAGCTCGAAGAGCACCTCGAGCTCGATCTCTCCTTCCCGATGCGCGGCATCGGCCGCTTCCGCGCCAATGTGTTCTTCCAGCGCGACTCCATCGGAGCCGTGCTCCGCGCCATTCCCAATCAGATCGTTCCCCTCGACGAGCTCGGGATCCCCTCGATCGTTGCGAGCTTCTCCCAGTTCAAGCGGGGTCTCGTTCTGGTGACCGGACCGACCGGGTCGGGGAAGTCGACGACGCTGGCGTCCATCATCGACCTCATCAACACCGCCCGAGCCTGCCACATCATCACGATCGAGGACCCGATCGAGTTCACCCACCGCCACAAGACGTCGCTGGTGAACCAGCGCGAGATCGGCTCCGACACCCGCTCGTTCGCATCGGCGCTGCGCCATGCGCTCCGGCAGGATCCCGACGTGATCCTGCTGGGGGAGATGCGGGACCTGGAGACGATCTCGACGGCCATCACGGCAGCCGAAACCGGGCACCTCATCCTCGCCACTCTCCACACCCAGGATGCCCCGCAGTCGGTCGAGCGCATGATCGACGTGTTCCCCTCCCATCAGCAGCGGCAGGTGCGGGTCCAGCTCGCCAACTCGCTGCAGGCGGTGGTGTCGCAGCAGCTCCTGCCGCGAGCCGACGCCAAGGGCCGGGTCGCCGCCGTGGAGGTCATGGTGGCGACCGCGGCGATCCGCAACCTCGTCA
>JASFUV010000005.1:0-15767 GCA_050050155.1 Acidimicrobiia bacterium
GCTGAGGAGGCTCGGTTGGCTGAGGAGGCTCGGTTGGCTGAGGAGGCTCGGTTGGCTGAGGAGGCTCGGTTGGCTGAGGAGGCTCGGTTGGCTGAGGAGGCTCGGTCCGCCGGCCGGAGCCACCTCGCCTCGCTCGTCGCCGCAGCCGGCGCCGTCGAAGCAGAAGACCTGGGCGCCGAACTCCGCTGGGTCGAGACCTCCCTCGACGAAGCGCGCCGCGATCGTCTCGCCACCGAAGTGGGCGCCGCGGCGACGGCCGGCCGCCGCCACCTCACCGGCCTCGCCGGCGAGGATGCTGCCGGCGAAGCTGCACGCCAAGCGGCCGAACTGGACCGTGCCTCGGCCGCCATCGCCGCCGGGCGCCACGCCGTGCAGGAGCAGGAGGCCGCCGTCGCCGGTCACCACATCGAGATCGACCTCACCATCAGCGAATCCGCCGGCGAGGCAACGGGGCTCACCTCGGAACTGGCCCGAGCCGGGGCCGCCATCGGGGCGGCGCGGACCCGCCAGGCGGTGGACGATGCCGCCCGATCGGCCGCCGGCATGCGGCCCTTGGAGGCGGCGTGGGCGGATCTCGACCAGGCAGCGGACCGGGCCGCGCTCCAAGCCGAGTTGGCCCATCTCGACGCCGCCCGGGTGCGGGCACGCGACGCTCTCGCCGTCGAAGAAGCCGCCCGCCGCGGCGCCGCGACCGAGCGACGGCTCCTCACCGAGGCGGCGGTGGAGGCCTCCACCGCGCTCTCCGGAGAGCTGGCGCGGATCGCGGCGGCGGCTGCACAGATCACGCCCACGGTGCCCTCCGCTGGGGCACCCGTCGCGCCGGTTGTAGCTGGAACCGGCGCATCCGTGGCAGAATCCCCGGTGCGGGGCTGGCGGCGGCTGTGGAGGCGCCGGGCCCCGGCGCCGGCGCACGATGGACCAGGTGACCAGGTCTCGTCAGGGGCGCCGGCAGCGGCAGGGGACGGCCGTGTCCGCAGCGAAGTGACGGAGGCGTCGGAGACCGCGTTTCCCGACGTCGAGAATACGCAGGAGGACGCAGGTGTCGAACCGGCCGAGTCGACGTTGCAGCGGCCCCCTCCGGTCGCGCCTGCCGCACCGCGACCACCCGATCCTCCCCCCGACCTCGATCCCGGGTGGCGCATCGAGGACTTCGACGTTCCCGAATGGTCGGATCGTGACACCATGAGCGACCGATCCGACCAGAAGCCGGAACCCGAACTCGACTTCGGAACGGACGACGACCCGGAAACGCCGGCGCCGCCCCCGACAGGCGAGGACCCATGGGCGCTCGCCGATCTCGACAAGGCCGACGCGGCGGAGGAACTCGCCGGTGACGAACTCCCCGACGAGGAGACCCCCGACGAGGAGAGGGGTTGGATGCCCGACGACCTCGAACTCCCCGATGAGGCATTCGAGCCGTTCGTCGAACCTGTCGTGGAGACGACGCCGGACATGCCGGCCACACACCGTGGGGTCCCCGCACCGGTCGTCCCGCCCTCTGCCGGACCCACCGATCAGGTCGCCGATGAGGACGAGGACGACGACGACATCCCCGACTTCGCCCGATTCACCAGCGAGGAATACGTGCAGGCCAGCACCCGGGAGTACGCCGGGCTCGCCGAAGCCGTCGCCCGTGCCGCCGAAGAGGAACACCAGCCGATGGCGATCTCCGCAGGCATGCCCGGCCTCGACACCGGCGTCGTCGGCCTCGACGACGTGATGGACGTCGCCGACGGCGTCGAGGACGACGGCGGCTCCACCCGCATCTCCGACCTCCCGATCCGGATCGTGACCGGGCTGCTCCTCGGCGGGCTCTTCCTGGCGTCGCTGCTGCGATCGTGGGCGATCGGGGTGCTCGTCCTGATCGTCCTCGGACTCGCCGTCGGCGAGCTGTTCACGGTCCTCATCCGCAACGGCCGCCACCCCCTCGCCCTCTTCGGGTTCCTCGGCGTCGCAGGCGCCTTCCTCGGCACCTGGTTCGGGAACCTGGTCGCGGTCCCGGTCGCGCTGCTCGTGACCATCATCGCGGTGCTGTTCTTCTACGCGGTCGTCCCGGGACGCACCAGACCCCTCGAGAACGCCTCCCTCACCACCGTCGGAGTGGCCTGGATCGGGGGATTCGGCGCCTTCGCCTTCGACATCCTCGACTCGCCCCATTACCGCTGGCTGTTCGGCGCCCTCGTCGTCACCGTTGCCCTCATGGACAGCGCCCAGTACTTCGTCGGTCGCCATCTCGGCCGGCACGCCCTCGCCCCGGTCGTCTCACCCAAGAAGACCGTCGAGGGCCTCATCGGCGGCATTCTGGTGGCACTGGCGACCGGGGCCGCCTTCGGCATGTTCGAACCGTTCGATCTCGTCAACGGCCTCGTGCTCGGCGCGGTGGTCGCGGTCGTGGCCCCCTTCGGCGATCTCGCCGTCTCGGTGATCAAACGCAGCATCGGCGTCAAGGACATGGGCACGATCCTCCCGGGCCACGGTGGCGTCCTCGACCGGATCGACGCGGTGCTGTTCGTCATCCCCGCGGCGTGGATGGCCTACTCGTGGATGGGACTCCTGGCCTGAAGCCGCTCGTCATCCTCGGCGCCACCGGGTCCATCGGCACCCAAGCCCTCGAGGTGGCGTCCCGGCTCGGCTGGCCCGTCGCCGCCATCGCAGGCCGGACCTGCTCGGACCGGCTCTTCGACCTCGCCGCGGCCCACCCGGCGGCGGCGATCGCCGTCGCCGATCCCGACGAGGCCGGCCGGGCCCGGTACCTCGATCATCTCGGCGATCGGGTCTCGTTCGGCCCCGACGCCCTCGCCGCCCTCGCGACCCATCCCGGATCCATCGTGGTCAACGGCGTCGTGGGCGCCGCCGGGCTCGCTCCCACCATCGCCGCGCTCGAAGCCGGCAACCGGGTCGCCCTGGCCAACAAGGAGAGCCTGGTGGTGGGCGGGCCGCTGGTTGTGGCCGCCGCGGAACACGGCGGCGGTGAGGTCATCCCGGTCGACAGCGAGCACTCCGCGTTGTGGCAGTGCCTGGTGGGGGAACCGGCCGGCGCGGTGCGTCGGCTCATCCTCACCGCTTCCGGGGGCCCCTTCCGGGGCCGCACCGCCGCGGCCATCGCCGGCGTCACCGTCGCCGAGGCGCTCGCCCATCCCACGTGGACGATGGGTCCCCGCATCACGATCGACTCCGCCACCCTCATGAACAAGGCCTTCGAGGTCATCGAGGCCCACTACCTCTACCGCGTCGCGTACGACGACATCGACGTCGTGGTGCATCCGCAGAGCATCGTGCACTCCCTCGTCGAGTTCGCCGACGGCAGTGTCAAGGCCCAACTCGGAGAACCCGACATGCGGCTCCCGATCCAGTACGCCATCACCTACCCGGAGCGGGTGGCGGTGCCGGGCGACGGCCTCGACCTCACCACCACTTCGCTCGCCTTCGAGACGCCGGATCGCGAGGCGTTCCCGTGCCTCGGTCTCGGCTACCGGGCCGGGAAGGAAGGCGGCTCCGCTCCCGCCGTGCTCAACGCCGCCGACGAGGTGGCCGTCGCCGCGTTCCTCGACGGCCGCATCGCCTTCCCTGCCATCGCCGCCGTGGTGGAGGCCACCCTCGACGCCGTTCCGTCCCGTCCCGTCACCACCGTCGCCGACGCCCTCGAGGTCGACGCGAAGGCGCGAGTGGAGGCGGCACGGCTCGTCGCGTCACACGAATGAGCGGGATTCGATAACCCGGCGCGCCGGGTAGCGTGTCTGCCGCCGAGGGAGTGCGCTTGGGACCCACCATCATCATCGTCGGTTTCATCCTGATGGTCGTCATCCACGAGGGCGGCCACTTCGCCGCGGCCAAATACTTCGACATGAAGGCCACCGAGGCCTTCTTCGGGTTCGGGCCCCGCCTCTGGTCCACCCGGCGGGGGGAGACCGAATACGGCATCAAGGCGGTCCCGCTCGGTGGGTACGTGCGCATCGTCGGCATGAACCCACTCGAGGAGGTCGACCCGGCAGAGGAGGACCGCACCTACCGGCGCAAGCCCTTCTGGCAGAAGGCGATCGTGGTCCTCGCCGGCATCGCCAGCCACTTCGTCGTCGCATTCATCCTGTTCACCATCGTCACTCTCGCCTACGGCACCTACGAGCGCAGCACCGAGGTGCGGGAGGTCGGCGACGTCCTCGTCACGGCCACCGCCGACGCTGCCTCCGATGTCCCGCTCGATCTCCAGGCCGGCGACGTGGTGGTGCAGGTGGACGGGGTGCCGCTGCGGGAGGTCGACCCCGACGCCACCAAGGCTCCCGACGCCACCGTCGAGGTGCAGGTGGATCGGGACGGCTCGCTCGTCACCCTCACCACCACCGACCTGGTGGTGCCCAGCCCCGCCTACCTCGCCGGCCTCGAATCGGGGGACGTGCTCGTCTCCCTCGACGGGGTCCACATCGACACGTGGGAGCGTTTCGTCGAGCTCACCCAGGACCGCCCCGGCAGGACCGTCAACGTGGTGGTGGAGCGGGCGGGGGAGCAACTGACCCTCCAGGCGACCCTCGCCACCATCCCGGGGGATGAGGGTGGATCGATCGGCTACCTCGGGGTGAGCCCCACCGTCGTCCAGCACCGCTACGGCCTGCTGGCGGCGCTGCCGCACGCGGTGGCCACCATCGGGGAGACCTCGGGGTACGCAGTGCAGGGGCTGTGGGGCATGGTGACCAACTTCGGATCGATCCTGGGAGCCGCGGTCGGCGGCGGCGGCGACGCCATCAACCAGGTCCGGCCCGTCAGCGTCGTCGGCCTGGTGCGCATCGCCGGGCCGGTGCAGGACGCCCTCTTCCTTCTCGGCTTCGTCAACGTGTTCGTCGGCATCCTCAACCTGGTGCCGCTCTACCCGCTCGACGGCGGCCACTTCGCCGTGGCGCTCTACGAGCGGATCAGGGGCCGCAGCGCCGACGTGCGCAAGCTGCTGCCGGTGGCGGCGGTCGTGTTCATGTTCATCGTCGCCCTCGGGTTGCTCGGCCTCTACTTCGACATCGTCGACCCGATCAAACTCCCGGGCTGAGCCGCGGGTCGCCCCCGCAACCGCGCCACCCCGCTTAGCATTGGCGTCCTATGAGCATCACCCGGCGCCCCACCCGCACCATCATGGTGGGCGACGTGCCCGTCGGCGGCGACGCCCCGATCTCGGTGCAGTCGATGACCACCACCAAGACCGCCGACGTCGACGCCACCCTTGCCCAGGTCTACGCCCTCAAAGGCGGTGGGGCCGACATCGTCCGCATCACCTGCAACGACGTCGAGGCCGCTCAAGGTCTCGCCGAGATCGTGCCGCGGGCCCCGGTTCCGATCATCGCCGACATCCACTTCCAGTACCGGCTCGCCCTCGCCGCCCTCGAAGCCGGCGTCGCCGGGCTGCGTCTCAACCCCGGCAACATCCGCAAGCCGGAGCACATCAAGACCGTGGCACGGGCCGCGGCCGACGCCGGGGTGCCGATCCGGGTCGGCGTCAACGCGGGGTCCCTCGACAAGGACCTGCTTGCCCGCTACGGCGCTCCCGTCCCCGAGGCGCTCGTCGCCTCCGGGCTGGCGGAGATCCACCTCCTCGAGGAGGTCGGCTTCGAGGACATCAAGATCTCCGTCAAACACTCCCACGTGCCGTCGATGGTGGAGGCGTACCGGCTCCTGGCGGAACGGATCGACTACCCGCTCCACCTCGGCGTCACCGAGGCCGGGCCGCCTCCGGGCGGCCTCATCAAGTCGGTGGCCGGCATCTCGACCCTGCTGCTGGAGGGTATCGGCGACACCATCCGGTTCTCGCTCACCGCCGATCCGGTGGAGGAGGCGAAGGCCGGCCGCAAGCTGCTCGAGTACCTCGGCCTGCGGGAGCGCAAGGGGCTCGACCTCATCGCCTGCCCCTCCTGCGGGCGGGCCGAGGTGGACGTCATCGAGGTGGCCGCCAATGCGGGGGCCGCCCTCGAAGCCGAGAATCTGCCGGTGCAGGTGGCGGTAATGGGGTGCGTCGTCAACGGGCCCGGCGAGGCTCGTGAGGCCGACCTCGGGATCGCCGCCGGGCGGGGCCGTGGCCACCTGTTCGTCAAGGGCCAGGTGGTGCGGGTGGTGGCGGAGGAGGACATGGTCGAGGCCCTCGTCGAGGAAGCCCGCCGGCTCGTCGCCGAAGGAGTCGAGGCCCGTCTCGCCGCCGCCGACGTCACCGCCGCCGACCTCGCCGAGGCGCAACGCATCGAGCTGCTCGGCGTCCAGGGCGACGCCAACCGGGCCGCCGACCGCCGGGCCGCGGTGGCGGAGATCGCCGCCGGCGACGGCGCCGACGGGGCCTGACACCGGGGACGGCGGAGCGGGGCGATAGACTCCGCCGCCACGACCCGACCCGTGGAGTGACCATGCGCTGGTCCCAAGCCTTCATCCCCACCCTGCGCGACGACCCGGCCGACGCCGAAGCCGTCAGCCACCGGCTCCTGATCCGGGCAGGGTTCATCCGCCAGCTCATGGCCGGCGTCTACTCGCTGCTGCCGGCGGCGTTCCGGGTGCGGGACAAGATCAGCCGCATCATCCGCGAGGAGATGGACGCCATCGGAGGCCAGCAGTTCCTGCTACCGGCGATCCATCCCAGCGAGATCTGGAAGAAGAGCGGACGGTGGGACGTGATGGGCGACGAGATGTTCCGCGTCACCGACCGCAAGGGCGCCGAGCTCGGACTCGGGATGACCCATGAGGAGATCTTCACCACGCTCTCGCTCGAACTGACCTCCTACCGGCAGCTCCCTCAGATCTGGTACCAGATCCAGACCAAGTTCCGGGACGAGCCCCGTCCCAAGTCGGGGCTGCTACGGGTGCGGGAGTTCACCATGAAGGACTCCTACAGCTTCGACATCGACCAGGGGGGCCTCGACCGCGCCTTCGACCTCCACCACGGGGCCTACCAGGCGATCTTCCGCCGCCTCGGGCTGGAGGCGGTGCCGGTGCAGGCCTCCTCCGGATCCATGGGCGGCAGCGGCTCGGTCGAGTTCATGGTGGCCGCCGCCGCCGGAGAAGACCTGGTGGTCTCGTCCCCGCAGTGCGGCTACGCCGCCAACGTGGAGCGTGCCGTCTCGGCGCTGGCGCCGGTCGACGACGAGCCGGGGCCCGCCACCCCCGAGAAGTTCCCCACCCCCGGGGTGCGCACCATCGAAGACCTGGTGCACTTCGAGGGCGGCGCGGCCGCCGATCGCCAGATCAAGACGCTGGTGTACGTCCTCGACGGCGCCCCGACCCTGGTGCTGCTGCGCGGCGACCACGCCCTCCAGGAGCAGAAGCTGCAGGACGGGACCGGGGCGGTCGAGATCCGGCCAGCCCATCCCGACGAGGTCCGTGACCTGCTGGGCGCCGACCCGGGGAGCCTGGGCGCGGTCGGGGTGGAGGGAGTACCGATCGTCGCCGACCAGGGGCTGGAGGGGCGCACCAACATGACGACCGGTGCCAACGAGAACGACTTCCACCTGCGCGGCGTCGACGTGGCGCGGGACCTGCGGATCGATCGCTGGCTCGACCTGCGCGAGGTCGGGGCCGGTGAATCGTGCATCACCTGCGGTGAGCCGCTCGAGGTGTTCCGCGCCATCGAGGCGGGGCACATCTTCAAGCTCGGCACCAAGTACTCCGAGCCGCTCGGGGCCACCGTCCTCGACGAATACGGGGAGAGCCGCCCCATCGTGATGGGCTCGTACGGGATCGGGGTCGAGCGCAACCTGGCGGCCGTGGTCGAAGCCCACCACGACGACAAGGGCATGGTGTGGCCGGTGGCGGTGGCGCCGTTCGAGGTGGTCGTCACCGTCGTCAAGGTCGGCGACGACGCCTCCATGGAGGCGGGCGAGTCGCTCTACCGGGAGTTGCGTGACGCCGGCGTCGACGTCGTCATCGACGATCGGGACGAGCGTCCCGGAGTCAAGTTCAACGATGCCGAACTGATCGGCATCCCGTACCGGGTCACCGTCGGTCCCCGTGGGCTCGCCGCCGGGACCGTGGAATTGACGGTCCGGAGCAGCGGCGAGACCCGGGATGTGCCCATCGGCGAGGTCGCGGCCGTGGTCGCGGCCGAGGTCGCCGCCGCTCGCACCTGAGCCTTCCGCACGTTTCCAGACGCCCGGCACCTCACGATCTCCGTCGGCCGTCGCGCCTGCTTCTGGCAGGGTTCGGCGAAAACGCCCGGCTGCTATACTCATTCCTTCGAAAGGAGAACGTGCTCGAGGTGGGCCTGGGCCCGCCTCGTTTTGTGAAGGGACCCGGAGGAGGAGCAGCCGTGACCGGCACCGAGGAGCGCCTGTGGGGCGTCGTCGAGCCGTACGTCGCGGCGGAGGGGATCGAACTCGACGACCTCGAAGTCGTCGGGAGCGGACCCGGTACCGTGGTGCGGGTGACGGTCGACGGCCCCGAGCCGGTCGACGTCGACCACATCGCCGCCCTGTCGCGTGGTGTGAGCCGGCTCCTCGACGCCGAGGATCCGGTGTCGGGGTCCTACACGCTCGAGGTCACCTCGCCGGGGTTGGAGCGCAAGCTCCGCCGGCCCCGTCACTTCGAGAAGTCATTGGGAAGAGAGATCAAAGTGAAGACTCGCCACCCGGTGGGAGAAGCCTCCCAACACCGTGGAGTGCTGTCGCAGGTCGACGAGGACGGGTTCCTCGTCGACGTCGACGGTGAGGAGCGCCGCATCGGGTTCGACGACGTGGCGTCCGCCAGGACGGTGTTCGTGTGGGAGAAGGCCGCCAAGCCGGGCTCGCGGCGATAGAGAGGGACGGAGATGGACTACAACTTGCTTGACGCTCTCGAATTGCTGGAGCGCGAGAAGGGAGTGCCGGCCGACACCATCCTCGACGCCCTCGCCAACGCGCTCGTCTCGGCGTACAAGCGCACTCCGGGAGCGGCCGAAGAGGCTCGTGTCACGATCGACGCCGACACCGGCGAGATCGTCGTGTACGGCCAGGAGCTGGACGAGGACGGCAACGTGGTGCGGGAGTGGGAGGACACTCCCGACGACTTCGGGCGCATCGCCGCCCAGACCGCCAAGCAGGTCATCATGCAGCGTCTGCGCGACGCCAAGCGGGAACAGGTCTTCGACCTCTACGAGGGCCGGGAGGGCGATCTCGTCACGGGCATCGTGCAGAGCTCCGATCACCGCTATGCCCTGCTCGACCTCGGCAACGCCGAGGCGATCATGCCGTCGTCGGAGCGCATCCCCTACGAGCGCCTGGAGCGCGGCAACCGGGTCAAGGCCTACATCCTCGAGGTGCGCGGCGAGGGGAAGGGACCGCAGATCGTCGTGTCCCGCAGCCACCCCGAGTTCATCCGCTCGCTGTTCGAGCTCGAGGTGCCCGAGCTGGTCGACGGCGACGTCGAGATTCGGGCCATCGCCCGCGAGCCGGGCCACCGCACCAAGATCGCAGTGGCGTCCAACGACCCCAACGTCGATCCGGTGGGGGCGTGTGTCGGCGCTCGCGGCTCTCGGGTCCGTCAGGTCGTCAACGAGCTGCGCGGCGAGAAGGTCGACATCGTCGAGTGGCGTGACGACACCCGTTCGTTCATCGCCGAGGCGCTGAGCCCGGCCCGGGTCAAAGAGGTACGGCTCGACGAGGAGGAGAAGATCGCCACCGTGGTGGTGCCCGATCATCAGCTTTCCCTGGCGATCGGCCGGGAGGGCCAGAACGCCCGTCTCGCCGCCAAGCTGACCGGCTACAAGGTGGACATCCGCTCCGAGAGCCAGGACCTCGGCCTCGACATCGAGGACGAGGAGGACCTCGCCACCGAAGGCGACGCGGCGGCCGTGGAGGCGGGTGAAGGCGAGACCGCCGCTGCGGACGAAGCGGCCGTGGACGAAGCGGGCGTGGACGAAGCGGCCGTGGACGAAGCGGCTGTGGACGAAGATGAAGCGCCGGCCGATGCGACGGCCGAACCCGAGGCCGTCGCGGAGGACGACGAGGCGTCTGGTGGCGCGCCGGAGGGCGCGCCCGAGGACGGCGACGAGAACGAGGCCGAAGACGAGGCGACGACTCCCGACGACGCCGGCGACGCCGGCGAGCCGGAAGCGGACGACGAGGAGCGGGGCGCCGATCCGACCGCCTGAGCGGTCTGGCACAATAGGGCCCCCGGAGGTGACACTTGGCGAAGACGCGCGTATACGAACTGGCACGACAGCTTGGGCGGGAGTCCAAGGAGGTGCTCGAGCGCGCCCAGGAGCTGGACCTCGACGTCAAGACCGCCTCCTCCGGCCTCGACGACGATGCCGTGGCGCTCGTCACCATGTCCTTCGAAGACGAAGCGAAGGCGACCCCGGCCGCCGAGGCTCCGCCCTCCCCGGAACCCGAAGAGGCGCCGAAGCCCGAGCCGGAACCGGAGCCTGCCGCCGAGCCGGAACCGGAGCCTGAGCCGGCGACCGAGAAGAAGCCCGAGGCCGCGCCGTCCGCGCCGGCGCCGTCCGAGGAGCGGCCGATCCTCGCCGTCGACGAGGGCATCACCGCCGCCGAGTTCGCCCGCATGGTCGGCGTCCGCACCGGCGACGTCGTCCGCCAGCTCATGTCGATGGGGGAGATGGTTCCCGGCGGCGGCACCATCCCGACCGACGCCATCGAACCCCTCGGTTCCTTCTTCGGGTACGACGTGCTCGTCGAAGCCGCTCCCGAGGCTCCCGAACCGGAACCGGTGGCGGAGCACTCCGTGGTCGAGTACGAGGACGACCCCTCGACCCTCGAACCGCGGCCGCCGGTCGTGACCGTGATGGGCCACGTCGACCACGGCAAGACCCAGCTGCTCGACACCATCCGCAAGGCCAACGTCATCGCAGGCGAGGCGGGCGGCATCACCCAGCACATCGGCGCCTACCAGATCACCCGCGGCGGCTCCAAGATCACGTTCATCGACACGCCGGGCCACGAGGCGTTCACCGCCCTGCGGGCCCGGGGCGCCACCGTCACCGACATCGCCATCATCGTGGTGGCCGCCGACGACGGCGTGATGCCGCAGACGGTGGAGGCCATCGATCATGCCCTCGCCGCCGGCGTGCCGATCATCATCGCCATCAACAAGATGGACCTGGAGGCGGCCGACCCGTACGCGGTGCGGGCCGCCCTCACTCAGCACGGCATCGTCGTCGAGGAATTGGGCGGCGACGTCGTGAGCGCCGAGATCTCGGCGCTCACCGGCGACGGCGTCGACGAGCTGCTCGAGATGATCGCCCTCGTCGCCGAGGTGGAGGAGTTCAAGGCCAACCCGAAGGCGCCCGGCGTCGGCACCGTCATCGAGAGCCAGCTCGAGGTGGGTCGCGGCCCGGTGGCCACGGTCATCGTCCAGCGCGGCACCCTGCGGCGCGGCGACGCCCTCGTTGCCGGCGCGATGGCGGGGCGGGTCCGTGCCATGTTCGACGAGAACGGTCAGCAGATGAAGGCCGCGGGGCCAAGTGCACCCGCCCTCATCATGGGATGGGACGACGTGCCATCCGCCGGTGACATGTTCCAGGTGGTCGGCAACGAGCGGGAGGCCCGCAAACTCGCCCAAGACGAGGCGACCCGGCTCCGTGCCGCCAACCTCATCGTCCCCACCGCCACCGAACGGCTCGAGCAGCTCCTCGAGCAGCTCCGCTCCGCCGACCAGACCGAGCTGCGGGTCATCATCAAGGCAGACGCCACCGGCTCGCTGGAGGCCATCCGGGACGCCATCGACAAGATCAAGCGGGAAGACGCCCAGGTGAGCATCATCCTCGGCGGGGTGGGCGGCATCAGCGCCAAAGACGTGATGCTGGCCGAGGCATCCGAGGCGATCATCTACGGGTTCAACGTCCGCCCTGACAGCGGTGCCCGCAAGGGCGCCAAGGAACAGGGCATCGAGATCCGAACCTTCTCGATCATCTACGAGCTGCTGGAGGACGTCGAGGGGCTCCTGATCGGAGAGCTGGCGCCCGAGGAGGTCGAGACCTTCCTCGGAGTGGCCGACGTGCGGGCCACCTTCCGGGCCCCCCGGCTCGGGATGGTCGCCGGTTGCTACGTCACCGAAGGCGAGATCAACCGCAACGCCCGGGCCCGCCTGGTGCGCGACGGCGTGGTGGTCTACGACGGGCGCATCGTGTCATTGCGGCGCTTCAAGGACGACGTGGCCTCGGTGGCGGCAGGCTTCGAATGCGGGATCGGGCTCGAGAACTTCCGGGACATCAAGGAGGGCGACACCATCGAGTCCTTCGAGATTCGGGAAGTCGCCCGCACCTGACGATCGTTGTGCACGCCGGCGCCCTCCGCATCGAGCTGAGGATCAGGGACGCCCACTCGCTGAAGGAGAAGCGGCAGGTCGTGAAATCCATCACCGCCTCCGTCTCCCGCAGCTACGGCGTCTCCGTCGCCGAGGTCGACCATCAGGACCTGTGGAACCGGGCGACGCTCGGCGTCGCGGCGGTGGCGCCCCAAATGGGTCAGCTCGACCGTATCCTGCATCGTGTCGAGCGGCACCTGCGCTCACTGGCCGGCGTGGACGTGCTGGAGGTTGGTGTCTCCCACCTGGAGGAGCCGGAATGAGCCATCCACCGACCCCGAGGATGCGCAAGGTGAACGAGTTGCTGCGCGAAGTCATCGCCGACGAGGTCACCGAGTTGAAGGATCCCGGCATCGGTTTCCTCACCATCACCGGCGTCGAGACCGCCCCCGACCTGCGGCACGCCATCGTGTATTACTCGGTGCTCGGCACCGCCGAGGAGGCGACCGCCACCGCCGAGGCGCTCCATCGGGCGAGCCGGCGGCTGCAGGCGGCGGTGGGTCACCAGACCCGCATCAAGTACACGCCGGTGTTGGAGTTCCGGGTCGATCCTTCGATCGAGCAGGGGCTCCGCATCGATCGACTGCTCCACGACCTCGAGCAGGGGGGAGAGGCATGACGCCGGAGATCCGGGCGGGTATCAGGGAGGCCGCGGAGCTGCTGCGTGCCGCCGGGTCGCTCGTCGTCATCGGCCACGTCGGGCCCGACGGGGATGCGCTCGGGTCGGCGCTGGCGCTGGCGGAAGCCGCCCGCAACGCGGGCAAGCAGGCCTTCGTCACGTTCGGGGAGCCGTTCGTGCTCGGTGATCAGTTCCGGTTCCTCGCCCAGGAGCTGCTGGTCGCTCCCGGGGAGGTGCCGTCCGGCCTGGATCTGGCGGTGGCGGTCGACACCGGCGCCCCGGACCGTCTCGGGTCTGCCCTCACCGCAGCGCAGGCGGCGTCCCGGATCCTCGTCATCGACCATCACGCCTCCAACGACGGCGATTTCGGCGATCTCACCGTCGTTGACGCCACCGCCGCCGCCACGGCGCAGCTCGTCTACCACCTGCTCGTCGAACTCGGGTGGGAGGTGACGCCGTCGATCGCGACCGCCCTCTACACCGGGCTGGTGACCGACACCGGCCGGTTCCAGTACTCGGCGACCAGCCCGGAGGTGCACGAGATCACGGCCCGCCTCCTCGCCGCCGGCGTCGAGCCCGACGATGTGGGCCAGCACCTCTTCGAGGAGGCGCCGTTCGGGTACCTGGGAGTGGCAGGGGCGGTCCTGAGCCGGGCCCGTCTCGACCCGGAGACCTCGCTGGTGTGGTCGGTGCTGCTGCGTGAGGATCTGGAGCAGTCCGGGATCGGGTACGAGGAGGCCGACGGGCTCATCGACCTCATCCGGGTGGCGCGAGAGGCCGAGGTCGCCTGCCTGGTGCGCCAGCTCGACGACACCACGGTGAAGGCGAGCTTGCGGTCCCGCGGCGCCGTCGACGTCGGCGCCCTCGCCTCTTCGCTCGGCGGTGGCGGCCACCACAACGCGGCCGGGTTCACCCGCAAAGGGACTCCCGAGGACGTCGTTGCCCTGGTCCGGGCCGGCTTGCGGTGAGTGCCAAGGAGCGGTTCACCGGGTTCCTTCTCATCGACAAGGAGTCCGGCTGGACGTCACACGACGTGGTCGCCAAGGTGCGGGGGCTCACCGGGAAACGCAAGATCGGCCACGCGGGGACCCTCGACCCCATGGCGACGGGCCTGGTGGTGCTCGGTCTCGGCAAGGCGACCCGCCTGCTCCGCTTCGTTCAGGAGGCACCCAAAGAGTATGTGGCGCGGGCCCGATTCGGGGTCGCCACCGATTCTCTCGACGCCGACGGGGCGGTGCTGTCCCGTGAGCCGATGCCGGTGTCGGAGGCGGAGGTGGTGACGGCGATGTCCCGTTTCGTGGGCCGTGTCGCCCAGATCCCCCCGATGGTGTCGGCCCGCAAGGTGGAGGGGCGGCGCCTCTACGAGCTGGCCCGGGAGGGCATCGAGGTGGAGCGGGAGGCCCGCACCGTGGAGATCTCGTCCCTCGAGCTGCTCGACTTCGCTCCGTCCGATTACCCGGAGGCGGCCTTCCGGGTGGTGTGCAGCAAGGGCACGTACGTGCGGACCCTCGCCGACGACGTAGCCCGCGCCCTCGGCGGCCGGGCGCACTTGACGTCGCTGCGGCGTCTCCGCAACGGGTCGCTGCGGGTCGACGACGCCCATTCGGTCGACGAGGTCGCCGCGGCGGGTCCCGATTGGAGGGATCTGGCCCTCCCGGCGGCGGCGGGACTGCCGGATCTGCCCCAGGTGACGGTCGGCGACGACGCCAAGGTGGCGGTGCGTAACGGTGTCGTGTTCCAGGCCGCGGCGCTGGTCGACGGCGTGGACGACGGTCCGGTGCGTCTCGTCGACAACGCCGGTGCGCTGCTTGCGGTGTACCGGGTCGGCGCCGGCCGTGCCAAGGCGGAGGTGGTGTTGTCGTGATCGTGCTGTCGGGTGATCCGAGCGGCTGGAAGGCGGTGCCGGAGCCGCACGCGGTCACCATCGGCATGTACGACGGGGTGCATCGTGGGCACCAGCGAGTGCTCGCCGAGCTACGGGCCGCCGATCCGGAGCTGCCGCTGGCGGTGGTGACGTTCCGGGACCATCCGGCGATCGTGCTCAATCCTGAAGAGTCCCCGCTGCTGCTCACCAGCCTGGAGCAACGCCTCGAGCTGCTCGAGGCCAACGGCGCCGCGGTGGTGGCGGTGATCGACTTCAACGACCGGTTCCGGCACACCGAGGCGATCGATTTCGTCGAGGAGGTGCTGGTGCGTGCCCTCCGGGCGAAGGTGGTGGCGGTCGGCGCCGACTTCCGGTTCGGGTACCGCCTCGGCGGCGACGTCGCCCTGCTGGAGGCCCTCGGCCGGGCCCACGGCTACGAGGTGCGCCGGGTCGGCATCTTCGAGGACGGCGGGCCGGTGCGCTCGACCGCGATCCGGCGGGTGCTCGCCGAGGGCGACGTCGCCACGGCGTGGCGTCTCCTTGGCCGTCCCTACCAGCTGCGGGGCGTCGTGGTGGACGGCGAGGGACGGGGACATGGCCTCGGGTTCCCGACCGCCAACCTGGAGATCGATCCCCGCATGTTCGTTCCGGCCTCCGGGGTGTACGCGGTGAAGTGCGGTCCGGGTGATCTCCGGCTCCCGGGCGTTGGCTACATCGGAGTGCGGCCGACGTTCGGCGGCACCGAGCGGGTGGTTGAGGTGCACCTGTTCGATTACGAGGGCGACCTGTACGGGTTGGAGCTGCGGGCGGACTTCGGGGCCTGGATCCGCGAGGAGCGGACGTTCCGTGACGGCGACGCCCTCGCGGCACAGATCACCGCCGACGCGGCGACCGCCCGCGTCCTCCTCGGCGACGAGTAGGTCGCCCTCCCTGGGATCAGGGAGGGTCGCGGAGTGCCAGGGGAGCGGCACACCCCCCTCGGCTCGCTCGGCTCCTGCGGAGCCGCCTCGCCGGTCCCCCCTTTTGGCAAGG
>JASFUV010000006.1:0-15600 GCA_050050155.1 Acidimicrobiia bacterium
CACCGCCGGATCGGAGCCGATCGAGGCGCAGTTGGTGCGGCGACCCCATCCCGATCCCGCCACCTTCATCGGCCGGGGCAAGGCGCAGGAACTGGCGTCCGAGATCAAGGCGCTCGACATCGACGTTGCCGTCTTCGACAACGAGCTGAGCCCCGCCCAGCAGCGCAACCTGCAGCGCCTCTTCCAGTGCGATGTCGTCGACCGGGTCGCCCTCATCCTCGACATCTTCGCCCAGCACGCCACCAGCAGGGAAGGCATGCTTCAGGTCGAGCTGGCCCAGTACCGCTACCGGCTGCCCCGGCTGCGGGGACGCGGCGTCGAGATGTCCCGGCTCGGCGGAGGGATCGGCACCCGCGGCCCCGGCGAGACCCAGCTCGAGACCGACCGTCGCCGCATCCTCGACCGCATCCGCAAGCTGGAACGATCCATCTCCGACCTCGGCCGCTCCCGCGCCACCCGCAGCAAGGCCCGGCGCCGCTCCCACCTCCCGCTCGTCGCCCTCATCGGGTACACCAATGCGGGCAAGTCGACCCTCTTCAACGCCCTCACCGGCGCCACCGTGCTGGTCGAGAACCAGCTCTTCGCCACCCTGGACTCGACGGTGCGCAAGGTCGAGCTCCCGGCCAACACGACCGCCCTGATGTCGGACACCGTCGGTTTCGTGCGCCGCCTCCCCCACGAGCTGGTGGAGGCCTTCCGTTCCACCCTCGAGGAGGTCAACCAGGCCGATCTGCTGCTGCACGTCGTCGACGGCGCCGACGAGAACCCGGACCGCCAGATCGAATCGGTGCGCCAGGTCCTGACCGAGATCGGCGCCGCCGCCATCCCCGAGCTGATCGTCGTCAACAAGAGCGACATCGCCGACCCGGTGGCGGTCGAGCGCCTGGTGCGGCTCCACCCCGGCTCGGTGGCCATCGCGGCGACCCGCGGGGACGGGATCGCCGCACTCGGAGAGGCGGCCGCCGGCGCGCTGAGCGCCCGGGTGGTGGAGGCCGACTTCACGATTCCATACGACCGCGGCGACGCGGTGGCGGCGCTGCACCGGATCGGCGACGTGCTCGACGAGCGGCACCTCGACCATGCCACCGCGCTGCGGGTCCGGTTGCCGCGCCAGGACCTCCACGCCTTCACCGACTTCCAGGACTGACGCTACATCAGATCCCACAGGGTGCGATCGGGGTCCTGCACCGTGTCGTCGGCAATCTCCTCCTCGGCGGTGAGGCGGCGCTGGGCCACCACCGGGATCAGCACCGCCGAGACGTAGACCACCTGGATGAGGAGGGCTGCGACCCCGGCTGCGGTGAGGCCGAACCCGATCGGCATCACGGGCACGACCGGGATGAGCGCTCCCAGCACCCAGGCGAACTGGAAGAACGTCTCGGCGTTGGTGAAGGCCCGGCCCCGCGATTCGATCGGCACCGTCGACTGGAGCAACCCGTCGAAACCGAACTTGGCCGTGCCCCAGGCGAAGCCGGCAGCCCCCGCCAGTGCCGCCGCGGCGGGGAGCCCGAACACCTGAGCCGCGATGAAGGCGGCGCCCGCCTCGATGGCGAGCCCGGCCACCACCATCGGCTCCTCCGAGATGTAACGGTCGAAGAACGGGGCGGCGAACGCGGCGACGAAGTAGCCGCCTCCGCCCGCGCCGAGCAGCGCCCCGAAGTCCAGGAACCCGGCGGCGCCGTGGAAGGCGAACGTGACGAGGAGAAGCAGGAAACCGTTGAGGAACCGGACCCCGGCCGTGGCGAACCGGGCGAGACGGACCGAACGGGGGGCCGCGATCGCCCGCCGCTCGGTGCGGCTGCGCCGCACCCCCCGCCGTGGGATGGGCTTGGGAAGGCCGAAGGCGCTCATCGCCGACCACAGGTACACCGCAGCCGCCGACACCAACGCCACCCACGGCCACCCCAAGGTGACGCTGGCGATCCCGGCGGGAAGGATGGCGGCGCTGGCGACGACCCCGACCCGGGCGAGCTGGGCGTTCCCTGCGATGAGATCGCGCCGGCTCTCCAGCACGCTCGGGAGCACGCTGCTGCGGGCGATGCCGTGGAAGCGGGACAGCACGAGCAGGAGGAACGCCATCGGGAAGAGGGCGAATGAATCGATCCACAGCATCATCACCAGCGCCAGCACGGCCCGCAGTCCGGCGCTGAACACCAACCCGCCCCGGTAGGCGGTGGGGAACCGCTCGAACACCGATCCCAGGAACGGACCGATGACGGCGAAGGGGGCCAGGGTGATGAGGAGGTAGAGAGCAACGTTGGCCCGAGCTTCCGAGGACGGAACCGAGAAGAACAGAGTGCCGGCGAGGGCCATCGCCACCAGGGTGTCGCCGCCGACCGATCCGGCGTGGGATTGGGCGAGGCGGCGGAAACCGGGGCCGCGAGATCCGAACATGAGCCGGATCCGCTCTGCGGCGAGGCGAGATCCGGCGCGAACCGAGGCGCCGAGTCGTGAGCGTCCGGCGGGGCGCTCCGGGCGGTCTTGTGGCGTCACGTTCGGCAAGTTAGCCGGACGGAGCGCGCCACGGGCCTCGGTGGGCAGAAGACGCCCCGGACGCGGCAGAACCCGCCGGGCTGTTGCCGTACCTTGCCGGCGGGTTCTGAAGGTCCGCGATCTGCCTCGCAATCCTCTCCACGAGTATCGGCAGATGGCGCCGCGAAACTTGAGCCGGCGCGGGCGATTCCTCCCCCGGTCTCCGGCTCAGGCGACGTGCTCGCCGTCCCCCAGCGCCCGCAGGGCCTCGCGAATCGTGTCGGCCGCGGCGTCGAGTGCACCCGGGTCCGGGTCGGGGTCGGCATTCTCGAACCGCAGGTCCCGTTCCGCCTCGATCGGCACGAGGTGGATGTGGGCGTGGGGCACCTCGAGCCCGGCCACGATCAACCCCACCTTCTTCGACCCGAAGCCGTGCTGGAGGGACCGCCCGATGCGGCGCGACACCTCGGCGAGGTGCGCCAGCAGTGCGGGATCGAGGTCGATCCAGTGGTCGACCTCCCTACGGGGCACGACGAGGGTGTGGCCGGGGGCGATCGGGTTGATGGAGAGGAAGGCGACGCACTCGTCGTCCTTCCAGACGAACCGGGCCGGCAGGTCGCCGTCGATGATCAGGGTGAACACCGATGCCATACGGCGAGGTTACCTCAGAGCAGGTTGACGGCGAGTTCCGCGAGGGGGCTGCGCACCGATCGTTCCAGGGTGACATGCCCGAAGAGGCGGTTGCCCTTCATCTTCTCGATGAGCGCCGCCAGACCGCCGAACGGCGACACGTACGGGTTGTCGACCTGGGTGAGGTCGCCGCAGAAGACGACCTTGGAGTCGGCGCCCATCCGGGTGAGGATCACCTTGAGGGTCGGCAACTCCAGGTTCTGCGCCTCGTCGATGATCACCAGCTCCCCGGTGATGGACCGGCCCCGCAGGTACGTGATCGCCGCCATCTCGATCACGTCGCGTTCTGCCAGTTCCTCGACCGCGTCGCGGGCTTCGCTCGCGTCGCCGCCCGAGAACAGGGCGTAGAGGTTGTCGTACACGGCAGCCATCCACGGCTCCAGCTTTTCGTCGAGGTCGCCGGGAAGGAACCCGACCTCCTGCCGGCCCACCGCCACGAGGGGCCGGTAGACGGCGACCCGTCGGTAGCGGCCCTGCTCGAGGGTTTGCTCGAGGGCGGCGGCGAGAGCGAGGAACGTCTTGCCGGTGCCGGCGGTGCCCATCATGCTCACCGCCGAGATGTCGGGGTCGAGCAGCAGATCGAGGGCGAACGCCTGGCGCACGTTCTTGGACTCGATCCCGAACGCGTGCCGGGTGCCCGCCACCCGCACCAGGATCGGGTCGGGTGCGTCGTCGGCGACCCGGGCCACCGCCGACTGGGACCCGGGACCGTGGAGGATGCAGTACTGGTTGACGAGCAGTTCGTGACCGGGGAGCGGGATCTTGCCCTCCCCGTAGAGGCGGTCGATCGTCGCCGAGTCGACGCCGATCTCGGTGACGCCCGAGTACCACTCGTCGACCTGCACCGTGTCGGCCCGGTAGTCCTCCACCTCGACGCCGAGTTGGGCGCCTTTGATCCGCAGTGAGGCGTCGCGGGTGACGAGCACCGTCGGGTGGCCGGCGTCGACCAGGTTGAGGCACGTCGAGAGGATGCGGTGATCGGGGCGGGAGGGCTCGAGGACGTCGGGGAGGCGGTCGGAGTGGGTGCCGTTGAGCTCGATCCGGAGCGAGCCTCCGCCTTCGAACCGGCGGGGTTGTGACAGCCCACCCGGCTGGGAGGCGCCGAGTTCCTCGAGGGTGCGGATGGCGGATCGGGCGTTGGCGCCGACCTCGTCGAGGCGGCTCTTCTGGTGATCCAGTTCCTCGACGACGGCGAGCGGCAGCACCACGTCGTGCTCGTCGAATCGGAAGACGCAGTGGGGATCGGCCAGCAAGACGCACGTGTCGAGGACGTAGGTCTTGCTGTCCACCTGGCCGGGCTCCTCTCGACCGCTGGAGTGTCAGACTGACCGCCGAGAGCGCGAAAAGCAAGGACCGGCGCCGCCACGCCCGGTGGTGGCCGGAGCGAGCACCGTCATCGGACATTTTCGGACATCGCTACGTCCCGGCGGCCCCTGTCCGTTTCTGTCCGATAGAACGTGTCAGACTGCCGTCATGACCGTCACCCTCCAAGGCGTCGCCACCACCGGCATCTACTGCCGCAGCACCTGCACCGCCCAGCCGCATCCCCGCAACGTGACCCGCTACCCCACCAGCGTGGCGGCGGAGGCGGCCGGCTACCGGCCCTGCCTGCGGTGCCGCCCCGACCGCCTCCCCGAGCCACACCTCCCCGCCGTAGCGCCTCCCGCCGTCGCCCATGCTCTCGTGCTCATCTCCGACGGCTACCTCGACACCCACACCGAGGACGCCCTCGGCCGCGCCGTCGGGTACAGCGGCCGCCAGCTGCGCCGCCTCTTCCAGCTCCATGTCGGCGCGAGCCCCGCGTTCGTCGCCCGCTCGCGCCGCGCCCACTTCGCCCGGCGCCTCCTCGACGAGACCGACCTGTCTCTGGCGGCGGTGGCGACCGCGGCCGGCTATCAGTCAACCCGCCAACTCCACCGGGCGGTGACGGCGACGTTCGCGTTCTCGCCGAGCGAGTTGCGGGCGAAGCGGCGCGGCGCCGACCGCACCGTTGACGACGGCGGCCTCAGGCTCCACGTCCCATACGACGGCCCGCTCGATCGGACCCGGCTGCGGCGGCATCTCGGACCGCGCACCGCGCCCGGCGTCGATCACCTCGACTCATCCGGCGTCTACCGGCGGACATTCGAGACGTGCGGGTCACCCGGGCTCATCGATCTCGACCTCTCCGGCACCTTCGACAACGGCCACGGTGAGCTCGCCGTCGTCGCCCACCTCCCGACGATGGCGACGCTGATCGACGACGTCGCCCGCAGCCGCCACCTCCTCGGGTTGGGACACCCCCTGGCGTCGTTCCAGGCACTGACCGGCGACGACCTGCTGGGCGCCGAGTTGGCGGCCCGCCCCGGACTGCGGGTCCCCGGAAGCTGGGATCGGTTCGAGAGCCTGATCCGCATCGTGATCGGGCAGCAGGTGTCGTTGCGGGGCGCCGCGACGCTGGTGGGCCGGGTCGCCGCCTCCACCGGGCGGCCCATCCCCGGCGCCGACGAGCGGGCCGGTGTCGTGTTCCCGGACCCGGCGACGCTCGCCGCAGCCGACCTCGACGGTCTCGGCCTCACGACCCGCCGGATCGCCACGATCCGGACCATCGCGGGCGCGGTCGCCGGCGGCTCGCTCGACCTGTTCCGCTTCGCCACCCTCGACGATCTCGTCGCCGGCTACCAAGCGTTCCCGGGCATCGGGCCGTGGACCGCCCACATGGCGGCGTTGCGCCTCCACCGCCACCCCGACGCCTTTCCCGCGGGCGATCTGGGCCTTCGCAAGGGGGCGGCCCGCCTCCTCGGCCTCGCCGAACCGCTGCCGGCCTCGGACCTCACCGCCCTCGCCGAACGGTGGCGGCCCCACCGCGCCCTCGCCGCCCAACTCTTATGGACCATCAATGAGGAAGGACTCCTGACATGAGCGACGCCCATCTCTCCACCGTCTTGCCCTCCCCGGTGGGCGACCTCACCGTCGTCGCCACCGACCGCGGCATCCGGGCGGTGCTGTGGCCCGGCGACGACGATTCCCGGGTACCGCTGCCGGAGACCGTCCCGGATCCGGAACGCCGGCACCCGGTGCTGGCGGCGGCGGCGACCCAGCTCACCGAGTACTTCGAGGGGACCCGCACCACGTTCGACCTCCCGCTCGACCTGCGCGGAACCGACTTTCAGGAAGCGTCGTGGCGGGCGCTCGTCGCCATCCCGTACGGCGCCACCACCACGTACCAGGCGGTGGCCCGCCGTCTGGGCCGCCCCACCGCGGCGAGGGCCGTGGGCGCCGCCACCGGCCGCAATCCGATCTCGATCGTGGTTCCGTGTCACCGGGTCGTCGGGTCCGACGGGTCGCTCACCGGCTTCGCCGGCGGCATCGTGGCGAAGCGCTGGCTGCTCCGCCACGAGGGAGCCTTCGGCTAGGGCTCAAGCAGCGCACGCGTCGTCGGTCGGGGGAACGCGGCACGGGCCGCTTCGATCCGGGGGAAGGCGTCGCAGGCGGGTTCGTGGTCGTTGACGATGCCCATCGCCTGCATGAAGGCGTAGACGGTGGTGGGGCCGACGAACGTGAATCCGCGGCGCTTCAGGTCCTTGGCGAGCGCGGTCGATTCCGGGGTCGCCGGAGCGACCACCCGGTCGGCGGGATCCGGCTCGTAGCTCCAGACCAGCGCCGCCAGCGATCCGACGTCGTCGACGACCTCGAGGGTGCGCCGGGCGTTGTTGATGGCGGACGCGATCTTCCGGCGGTGCCGGATGATCCGCTCGTCGTGCACCAACCGCTCGATGTCCGCCTCGGTCATGGCGGCGACTGCATCGATCGCGAAGCCGTGGAACGCGTCGCGGAAGCCGGACCGCCGCCGCAGGATCGTCAGCCAGCTCAACCCGGCCTGGAACCCCTCGAGGCAGAGTTTCTCGAACAGGCGCCGGTCATCGGCGGAAGGAACCCCCCACTCGTCATCGTGATACGACTGATAGTCCTCGGCGGAGGCACCCCACCCACACCGGGTCACTCCGTCTGCGCCGACGACAACGAGTGGGGGATTCACACCTCGGCCCCCGTGGACGATTCCGTCGCGATCGCTTCCTCCTGGGCGACGCGGCTGTGGTCGAGGATCAGCGTCATCAACCGTTCGACGTAGTCGGGATCGATGCCGAGCATGACGGCGTCGTCCCGCGCCTCCCGGATCAGCTCGGCCTCCCGATCGGGGGACCGCATGGAGAGACCGCGGTCGGCCTTGATCCGGGCGATCTCGATCGAGCCTTGGAGGCGCCGGCTCACCAGCTTGATGAGCTGGCGGTCGATACGGTCGATCTCGTCGCGCAGCGTGGGGATCCCGAGATCGTCCATGAGCCGCTCGAACGCGGCGAGGTCGAGCTGGTTGCCGTTCCCGGCGAGCGCCTGGGCAGGGTCGGGATGCACCGCCACCACCAGTCCGTCGGCTCCGACGGATCGCCCGGCCAGAGCGAGAGGGCGCATGAGGTCGTCGCCCGCCATCGCCGGCGCCGGGTCGATCACCACGGGGAGATGCGACAGGTGCTGCACTACGGGGACCGCGGTGATGTCGAGCGAATCGGAGGTGCGGGGATCGAACGTGCGACTCCCCCGCTCACACAGCAGCACCCGCGGGTTGTTCTCGGCGAGGATGTACTCGGCGGCCATCAGCCACTCGTCGATGGTGGCGGCCGCGGCCCGGTGCAGCATCACCGGCTTCCCCGTCCGGCCGGCATCGCGCAGCAGCACGAAGTTCTGCATGTTGTCGGGGCCGATCTCCATCATGTCGACGTGCTCGGCGACGATCTCGACGTGGCCAGGCTCGATGACTTCGGTGACGGTGGGGAGCCCGGCCTCGTACCCGGCCTTCTCCAGCAGCCACAGACCCTCCCGTCCCAGTCCCTTGAACGAGTAGGGGGAGGTCTCGGCCCGGAACGTCCCGGCCCGGAGCATCGAGGCGCCGGAGGCGGCCGCGCTCTTCGCCACCGCCATGATCTGCTCTTCACTCTCGACCGCGCTCGGCCCGGCGATGACGGGATACGAGCCATCGCCGAACTTGACGTTGCCTACCGAGAAGACGGTGGTCTCGACGTCGGGTCGGCGGTGACTCTTGAGGGTCGGTTCCGGGCGGTCGCTGCTCATGATGCTCTCCTGGTGGCGGCGGCCCCGGGCACAAAGAAACCCGAAGCCTCTGCCGGCTTCGGGTTGGGGGGTTGTGGTGTTGCGGCTTCTCTTACCGCGTGCCCTCCACCCGGGCCGACAGCCCGGTAAAGGCGTACGCGAAATAGAAGCCGTGTGTCATCGCGGCGACAACATACCGGCCCTGGCGCGAAGGCGCAATCGCGGGAGCCCGTGACGGGCCATCGGGATCCGGCGACGGCGCCTATCTGGCCGCCCAGAGCCACACGAGGAGGGCGATCCCGCCGGCGACGGGCAGGACCACTTCGACCGCGTCTCGGACCCGCCCGACGATTCGCCGCTGCCGCGATCCGAACTCGCGCCACAGCACGCCGACCAGGCCTGCCGAGACCAGGACGGTCCCGATCGCCAGCACCACGGTGCGCCACCCGTCCACCAGGCGAGGTTACCGGTCCCGGCGCCGCAGCCCGCTGCCGTTACCCGCCACCCCGAGCCGTCGTGGTGCCCGATGCCCTCTCTCCTACAATTGACGACCAGCGTGGCGACCTGCTTGTTGCGACAGCGGGTCCTCGATTGCGAGTGCCCTGCCTCGGTGAGGACGCCATGATCAAGGGTGGCGAGAGTCGAGTCGGGGCGGCGTGCCGCAAGCGGGCGTAGTGTCGGATGAGCAACAAGGAGGGCTGATGACCGCCATCACGGTCGATGAGTACCTGGCCGCCGCGCCGCAGCCTCATCGGAGAACGCTCGAGCAATTACGCAAGACCCTGCGCAGCCTGCTCCCAGACGCCGAGGAGACGATCTCCTACAACGTGCCCGCGTTCAAGGTGAACGGGGAGGCGGTTGCAGGCTATGCCTTCTTCAAGAACCACTGCAGCTACTTCCCCCACTCGGGATCGGTGTTCCCTGCGGTCGCCGAAGCGCTGTCCGGGTACGAGTGGTCGAAGGGCGCGCTCAGGTTCGCTCCCGAAACGCCGTTGCCCGAGGAACTGGTGCGGAGATTGGTCGAGGTCAGGCTGGCGCAGCTCGGACGGTGACATCGGCCGCTGTGCCGTGGCGTGGGTTGCCGCGGCGCTGCCGCCCGCTGCCACCCGTACACTGGCCCGATGGTGACTCCACCGGACGTCTCACTGCGCCGCGCCGCATGGGTGATGCTGTTCGCGGCTGCCTGGAGCGCCTTTGTGTGGGGCAATCGGGTCCTCATCCTGTTGCGGGACGACCGTTCTCTCGGGTTCCTCGTGGTCCACTACGTGATCGCGGCGATCTCTCTGGCGGTTGCCGTCGCGCTCGCCTGGTATGGCTGGATGCTGCGGCACCGCACCCGTGCCTGAGGCGTCATTCCGCGATCTGGGTCACCGCGTGTCACCCCACAAGGAGTGCCGCGTGCCGGCCACGCCCGCCCGCCGGCCTCCAGATCGCCCTTCTTGCATGCCATTTGCGAAATACCGCGCCGTGACACGAAGTGAGCCATACTGGCGGCGCCCACGGGGGACGATGCAGGGAGGACGCGACATGGGTGGACCCGCCCGATTCCGCTGGATCGTCGCCGTCGCCGTCGGCTCGCTATCGCTTGCCGCATGCAGTCATGCCTCCGACACGACGACGACCGCCACCGCTCCGGAAGCGGAGTCCGCCCCCGAGCCCATCACGGTCGACGTCGAGGCCGACCTCGCCGCTCACGCCGTACAGAAGTACTGCGCGGCCCACTGCGCCGATCTCGTGCGATACGTCTACAACACGACGTTCACGGCCACCATGCCCGACAGCACCCATCGCGCCATGCCGGCCGCGGTGCGAGCGGCCATCGAGGCGACCGGCGCAGGATTCCAGTTCGTCACCGGCGCCGAGGCCAACGCCCTCTTCGGACCGGACGGGCTGGTCGACGAGGGCAGGGGAATCCTGCTCAACGTGGGGCCGGTGGAGCCGCTCACCGATCGCGTCGTCGGGATCGAGGTCGGCGGCATCACCGGACACGATGCGGGACTCGGCATGGTCATACAGTACGAATGGGACGGGACTCGCTGGGCCGCGGTCACGCCGGAACAGAGCGGCGTCACGGTCACGACCTGGGTCTCCTGAGGAAGGTAGCGGCATGATGGGGAACCACCCGGCCGCTCCGGATCACAGCGGCCCTCGTAGCCCCAAGTGTGCCCTTGCTCGCAGGATGCACGGGGCTGTCCGCCTCGGACGAGGAATCGGGGCTCGAGGCCGAGTTGACAGCGCGTGCCGGGAGCGCTTCTGCACTTCCTGGTGCGACGGATCGGTCACCCAGCTCCGGAAAGACGTGGTGGGAGTCGAGAAGGGGCCGTGACCGGCGCTCTCAGCGGCCAAGGCGAGGGCGTCCAGTTCCGGTGGAACAGGGAACCGTGGCAATCCGCCGATTCAGAGGGCACCGGCATCGCACCCCCTGTCTGGGAGGTGTAGCCCTGGCTTCCGGCGGGCGCCACTCGAAGGGAACGGTTCAGCCGGGCCCAGCGTCTGTGGGCGAGATGTTGCAGAGTCAACTCGATCCTGAACCGACCGTGGCGGCGTTACACCACGATCAGTTCGACGCCTTCTACCGGGCCAAGTGGCGAGACGTGTACCGGGCGCTCGCGGCCGTGCTGCGCGATGCCGACCTCGCTCAAGAGGCCGCCGACGAGGCGATGGCGCGCGCCTTCCAACACTGGCGGAGCGTGCAGCGCATGGACAATCCCGCTGGCTGGGTATACCGGGTCGGGCTGAACTGGGCACGTTCCCGCATCCGCCGGGCACAGCGAGAACGCACTGGGGGTGCGGTTGCGACGACTCGCGAACCCGAACCGCTCCTCGTCGATCCCGAGATCCATGCCGCGCTCGCGACCCTGCCGTTCAAACAGCGCGAGATCGTCGTACTCCACTACCTGCTCGATCTCACCAGCCCACGCATCGCCGCGATGCTCGACATCCCCGAGGGAACGGTCAAGAGCCGCCTGCATCGTGCCCTCGACACTCTGCGCCGGGAGGTATCCCCATGACGATCGAGACCCGAATCAGGGCCCAACTCGCGGCGGAGCGAGAAGCGATTCCGGAACGTACCGGCTCCTTCGACGCGGTGATCGCCCGTGGCCGGAGCCGTCGACGCCGCTCCCGGATCCTCGTGGGATTCTCCGGCCTGGTCCTGGCCGCCGCGGTCGTCGGCGGGATCGGAGTCGCGGGGATCGCCGGCGGGCCGGAGACGATCGCCTCTCCGCTGACGGATCGACCGCTGGTGGTGCTGGCCGACCATCCCTCCGTTCTCCGAGGTGAACTCGGTCCCCCACCCCAGGTGACCCCTCCAGGCCGGGAGGTGCCGCTGCAGACGCAACGCGAGGTCGCCGACGACCAACGGCGAGCGATCAGACAGATGTTCGAGGACAAAGCCAACCCGCCCGTGATCGCCGTAGGCAAACTCGATGGCATGAGCATCTTCGTCGCGACGAGGACCGGTCTCTCTCGATCCACGGGCGACGCCACGAACTCGACGGTGTTCCTCGGGCTGATCCGTCGCGACGATTCGGCGGTGGCGTTCACCGGCGAGGCACCTCCTCTCGGCAACGTCGACTTCGATCCTGGTCGCCAAGCGGGACTGGCCACCGCCGTCGTCGACGGTGCCGCGTCGTATGGCGTCCTCGACGTCTCCGGCGACCGGAGCTGGCAGCGCGCAATCGAAGGTGTTGTGGCGATTCCATTCACCGCGGAGCGCGGCGACACGGTCGAGCTCACCGTGTACGACGCCTCCGGCGCCCCGCTCTTCACCTACTCCTATGACGTCACCCAGGCCTACGGCGCCTACGTGGCAAGCCAGGCGATGCAGGACCGGCTTCAGTCGGTAGAAGAAGCAGACGAGTTGGATACCTGGCTCGAGATCCTTACCAACCGGTTCCGTGGAGATGTTCTCCCGGAGAGCGAGTGGGGATCCCGCCTGGCCCAGGTGTGTGCCGCGGGAGTGTCCGACGCCGGCGCCGTCCGACAACTCGTCGTCGGGTTCATCAGCGACGACCTCGCTCTCGAACGCGACGACCCGCTCGTGGCGACGTATGCCGCCCGCGCCGTTCCTCTCGTCCGGGATGCTGCCGCCGGGTTCTGCCCGTGATCGTGACGGCGGCGAGGCGGCACCCGCCCACGCCCTACTCGTCGAGGCGGTGCACGAAGAAGTTGCTGGTGACGGTGAACCCGAGGTGTTCGTAGAAGCGGCGGGCCTCGGTGCGGGCCACGTTGCTGTGGAGATCGATCATGACGGCGCCGCGGGCACGGGCCGCCTCCATCGCCTCCGCCACCAAGGCGGATCCGATGCCGGCGGAGCGGTGGTTCTCGTCGACGGCGAGGACGTCGATCGACGTCACCTTCGCCCCCTGGTGGAGGTGACGGCGGGTGTGGAAGGAGACGAAGCCGATCACCTCCCCGTCCTCGGCCACGATCGTCTCGGTGCCCTCCTCGGCGGTCAACCCGAGCCGCACCTCCTCAGGGGTCCGTCGGTAACCGAGCTGGGCGAGGAGGGATACGAGCGCCGCGACGTCGCCGTCGTGCGCAGGTCGCAAGGTCACCGCCATGGGTCCCATGATGGTCGCGCTCGATCCATCCACCCCTTCAACAGATACCTCAATGGCTATTGACACAACGATGGTTGAGCTATATGGTGGCGCCATGGAAACCACAGACGTCACCCGCCGCGCCGAGCAGTACGCCGCCCTCGGCGACGCCGCCCGCCTCGCCATCGTCGACGACCTCGCCCTCTCCGACCGATCCCCCACCGAACTCGGCGCACGCCACGGCCTCTCCTCCAACCTGCTGGCCCACCACCTCGGGGTGCTGGAACGGGCCGGCCTCGTCGAGCGCCTCGCGTCGTCCGGAGACCACCGCCGGCGCTACGTGCGGCTCCGCCACGAAGCGCTCGCCGGCCTTCGCATCGGCCTCGCCGTCCCCGAAGGCCCCGTCCTGTTCATCTGCACCCACAACTCCGCCCGCTCTCAACTCGCCGCCGAGCTGTGGACCCGCGGCACCGGACGCCCCGCCGAGAGCGCCGGCACCCACCCGGCGGACCGCATCCACCCCGGAGCCGTCGCCGCCGCGGCCCGTGCCGGCCTCGACCTCTCCGATGCCCGTCCCCGGCGCATCGACGACGTCGCAACCGACCCCGCCCTCGTCGTCACCGTCTGCGACCAGGCCCACGAGGAACTCAGCCCCGGCCCCTCGTGGTGGCACTGGTCGATCCCGGACCCGGTCGACTCGGCCCGCCCCGATTCCTTCGATCTCGCCCTCTCCCAACTCCAGCACCGTGTCGAAACACTCACAGGAGGCACCCGCCCATGACCGCCGGAACCCAGCTCACCACCGAACAGCTCCTGCTGGTCAAGCAATCCGCCCGCCGGCTCCAGGACGAGTTCAGCGGCATCTTCTCCACCGAGACCGTCGAACGCTTCATCGCCGAATCCCACACCGACCTGGAGCGCCGCGCCTCCGTCTCGACCTGGCTTCCCATCCTCATCGAGCGCTTCACCAGGGACCGCCTCAAGGCGCTCGCCCGGGTCGAGGGGCTCACCGGCGACACCAAGCCTTCCGTCCTCTTCCTCTGCGTCCACAACGCCGGCCGCTCCCAGATGGCCGCAGGATGGCTCCGCCACCTCGCAGGCGACGCCGTCGACGTCTACTCGGGCGGCTCCGACCCCGGCTCCGACATCAACGCCGCCGCGGTCGAAGCGATGGCCGAGGTCGGCATCGACATCCGCTCCGAGTTCCCCAAGCCGTGGACCGACGAGATCGTGCGCGCCGCCGACGTCGTCGTCACCATGGGCTGCGGCGACGCCTGCCCCCTCTTCCCCGGCAAGCGCTACGAGGACTGGGAGCTGACCGACCCGGCAGGCCAGCCGCTCGACGTGGTCCGCACCGTGCGCGACGACATCCAGCAGCGGGTCCGCATCCTCATGGAGAGCCTGGACGTGCCGGCCCGGGTGTGACGCGGCCCGCTCAGCCCAGCAACAGCGGGTCGAGCGCCATGGCGAGGAACAGCACCGCCAGGTACACGTTCGAGTAGCCGAAGAACCGCATCGCCTCCTCCGGGGCGCGGCGCAGCCGCCAGGTGCCGGCCACCAGCCACACCCCCAGTCCTGCCGCCACCGTCAGGTAGATCCACCCCACCGCCCCGGTGGCGGGGAGGAGCAGGGACACCCCCACCAGCACCACGCTGTAGGCCAGGATGTGATCGAGGGCCCGCTCGACCCCCACCACCACCGGCAGCATCGGGACGCCGGCGGCGGCGTAGTCGTCGCGGTAGCGGATCGCCAGCGCCCAGAAGTGCGGCGGCGTCCAGAAGAACACCACCGCGAACATGACCCAGGCCGGCAAGGCAACGGAACCGGTGACCGCCGCCCACCCCACCAGCGCCGGCACCGACCCGGCCGCCCCACCGATCACGATGTTCTGGGTCGTGCTCCGCTTCAGCGCCATCGAGTACACCAGCACGTAGAACGCCAGCGCCGCGGTGGAGAGCAGCGCGGCGAGCAGGTTCACCGTCGCCCACAGCCAAGCGAACCCGGCCACACCCAACACCAGCCCGAAGCCGACCGCAGCCCGCTCCGACACCCGCCCGGTCGGGATCGGACGGCGCCGGGTCCGGGCCATGACCCTGTCGATGTCGCGGTCGATGACCTGATTGATGGCGTTGGCCCCGCCTGACGAGAGGGTGCCCCCGACGAGCGTGGCGACCACCAGCCAGGTGCCGGGCCAGCCGCCGGCGGCGACCACCATGGCGGGCAGGGTGGTGGTGAGCAGCAACTCGATGATCCGCGGCTTCGTCAACTCGACGTAGGCACGCGCCTTCTGCCCAAACGTCACCGGCAGTGACCGCGGATCGGTGATCCGGATCTGAGGGGTGGTCATGCCCGGTCCCCGACCGGATGCCGCAACGCCGGTCCCCGCCCCCGCGAGGCGGCAGGGACCGCAAGCACCCGCGCCCCGAGCAGCACGAACAGGATCCACAGGGCGTCGGCCGCGAGCAGGTGCACGATCTGGGCTTCGAGCGGGGTCAGCAGCGCGATGTTGGCGATCCCGATCGCGAACTGGGCCCACACCACGACCTGCACTGCCCGCGCCAGTCGCCGCGCCACCGGCCCGGCGAGCCCCGCCAGGCGCCCCGCAAGCACGTACACCGCGATGCCGCCTGCGACGGCGACGACGGGATGGACGGTGCGGAGCCGCAGCAAGAAGGGTGCCGCTCGCCCGAACTCGGCCCGGATCCCACCCACCACCGACTCGGCCTCGTGCAGCGTGTCGGCGAGGGCGTTGAGCGCCCCCGACGCGGCGATCACGAGGATGATCACCAGGCCACCGAGCACCCGGCGA
>JASFUV010000007.1:0-12797 GCA_050050155.1 Acidimicrobiia bacterium
GAGGCCGCGCGCCGGATCGATCGACAACGACGGGGTCTTCTCCTGATGGAAGGGACACACCGCCATCACCGACCGCCCGGAACGCTTGACCTTGGTCACCTCGGAGGCGAGCTCGACCAGGTCGGTGCGCTCCCGCACACGATCGATCTCTTCGCGGGGATAGGCCACGGCCGGAGTGTACCGGGGGCCGCTTCCTGCCAGCCACGAGCGGGAGCCGCTGCCGATCCTGGGAAAGTGGCGACGCGGGCCCATAGAATCCCGTTCGTGGAACCTGCCGTCATCGCCGCCCTCATCGGCGCCGTGGTCGCCGGCGGTGTCGTCGCCGTCTTCCTCACCCGGCCCCGCACCGTGCACAGCTCCTGGGCGCAGGCAGCCGAGGAGCTGAGCCTGCGCCCCGCCCCCGGCTCGGCCTTCCACGAGCCCCGCATCGAAGGCATGATCGACGGACTCCCCGTCCGCCTCGACCTCGTCCGCCGCGACCACAGCGGCAGCAGCATCGCCTTCACTCGCTACCGGGTGTGGTTCCCGCCCCTCAAACTCGGGCTCCGCCTGACGCGTGAATCGTCGGTCAGCCGGGTGCTGCACCGGCTCGGCGCCCCCGACATCGACACCGGCCACACCGACTTCGACGACGCCTTCACCGTCCACGCCAACTCCGCCGAGGCGGCCCGTGCCTTCCTCACCCCCGTCCGCCGCAACTCCCTGCTCCGGCTCATGTCGCTCCACCGCGACGTCGTCGTCGAGGACAACGGCATCACCCTCACCGTGGTCGGGGTGGAACGCGATCCGGAACGCCTCGTCACCTTCATGCGCCGCACCGCGGCGACGGCCCGTCATCTCGCCGGTAGCGACACCGCCCCGGTGCTCGACGAGGGGCTCACGCTGCAACGCCAGGGAGATCTCGCCGCCGCCGCCCACCGGTTCCAGGCGGCAGGCCGCGCCCACCCCGAGGACCTCGACGCCAAACTGCTCGAAGCGCAGGCGCTCCTCGCGGCGGGAGCCGGCGACGACGCGGCCGGCGTCGTCGCCGACCTCAGCGCCGCCCTCCCCGTCGACGTCGACGTCCTCGGCATGAAGGACCACATCGAGGCGCCTCCCCCGTCACCCGTCACTTCCCCCTCGCCGGTCGAGTTCGGCCCGATGCTCGACGACCTCTTCTCCCACAACCGGCTCTCGTTCGAGACCGGCCGCCGCTTCGACGAGCGGTACCGGGGCAGCCCGGTCAAGCTGTCGGGACGGGTCAGGAGCGCCCGCGAATACGACCACGACCTCGACTTCGGGGCGGAGCCCGGCGCCAAGGCCGTCGTCACCATCGCCACCATCCACCACGACCTGTACGGCGCCAACGACGTCGACGCCGTCGTTCAGCTCCCACCCGGATCGGCCGAACATCTGCGGCGTGGCGACCAGATCACCTTCGCCGGGACCCTCGCCAAGGTGGACCCGATGATGCGCAACCTGTTCGTCACCGACGGGACCGTCATCGGGTGAACCGGGCCCGAGCCCTCAGCAGGATGCGAGACGCTCGCCGAGGTAGCCGGCCAGCATGTCGAGCGACACTCGATCCTGCTCCATCGAGTCGCGGTCGCGCACCGTCACCGCCTGGTCCTCCAGCGTGTCGAAATCGACGGTGACGCAGTACGGGGTCCCGATCTCGTCCTGGCGGCGGTAGCGGCGCCCGATCGACTGGGTGACGTCGTGTTCGACGTCCCAGCGGGGGCGCAGCTCGGCGGCCACCCGCGTCGACACCTCGATCAGCTCCGGCTTCTTCGAAAGCGGCAGCACCCCGACCTTGATCGGCGCCAGCCTGCGGTCGAGCCGCAGCACCACCCGGGTCTCGCCCCGCACCTCCTCCTCGTGGTAGCCGTCGATCAGGAAGGCGAACGTGGTGCGGGTGGCGCCCGCCGCCGGCTCGATGACGTGCGGGAAGAAGCGCTCGTCGTTCTCTGCGTCGTAGTACCGCAGATCCTTGCCGCTGTGCTCGGCGTGGGCCCTGAGATCGAAATCGGTGCGGTTGGCGATGCCCTCCAGCTCGTCCCAGCCCCACGGGAAGAGGTACTCGACGTCATAGGTCCCGGCCGAGTAGTGCGACAGCTCGTCGGCGTCGTGCTCCCGCAACCGCAGATGCTCGGGATCCATCCCGAGATCGCGGTACCAGCGTTCCCGCTCGTCGACCCAGTACCGGAACCACGTCTCCCCCTCGGCGGGAGCGACGAAGAACTCCATCTCCATCTGCTCGAACTCGCGGGTGCGGAACACGAACTGGCCCGGCGTGATCTCGTTGCGGAACGACTTGCCGATCTGGGCGATGCCGAACGGCAGCTTCATGCGGGCGGTCCGGCGTACGTTCTCGAAGTTGATGAAGATGCCCTGCGCCGTCTCCGGCCGCAGGTACACGACGTTGTCGGACGACTCGACCGGGCCCATGTTGGTGCGGAACATCAGGTTGAAATTGCGGGCTTCGGTGAAGCTGTCGCGGGTTCCGCAGCTCGGGCACTGGTCGGGATCCTCGAGCTTGTCGACCCGGAACCGGTTGTGACACTGGCGGCACTCCACCAGCGGGTCGGTGAAGGAGGCGAGGTGGCCGGAGGCCTCCCACACCTGCGGCGCCTGGATCACTGCGCTGTCGATGCCCACGATGTCCTCACGGAGCTGGACCATGGAGCGCCACCACTGCGCCTTGACGTTGCGGAGCAGCGCCGTCCCGAGGGGGCCGTAGTCGTAGGCGGATCGCAGCCCTCCGTAGATCTCCGAGGACGGGAACACGAACCCGCGGTTCTTGGAGAGGGTGACGATGGTGTCGAAATCGATGGGCATGCTTGACCGCCTCACTGGCTGTGGGGAGACCAGGATGGTAGCCGCAGCCCGACCGGGCCCGTTCGTCGCCCGGCTCTGGCCGGCTCCGCCGGCCGGCTCAGCTGCCCGGCTTGCCGGCCGGCTCGCCGGCCGCGTCCTCCGCTCCCCCGAAGCGCCGCTCCCGCCCCTGGAACTCGGCGATGCAATCCGCCAGCGTGCCGCGATCGAAGTCGGGCCACAGCACGGGGGTGAAGACGTATTCGGAGTAGGCGGCCTCCCACAGCAGGAAGTTGGAGGTGCGCATCTCCCCGCTACTGCGAATGACGAGATCCGGGTCCGGCATCTCCGGCAGGTAGAGGCGGGACGCCACCGCCGCCACGTCGACCTGCGACGGGTCCAGGGTGCCGGCCGCGGCCTCCTCGGCGAGGCGGCGCACCGCCACCGCCAGCTCGACCCGGCCCCCGTAGTTGAAGGCGAACACGAGGTGCATGCGGGTGTTCGCCTTCGTGAGTTCCTCGGCGGCCCGGATCTCCTCCCGCAGCTCGTCGGGGACGCGGGGATCGTCCCGTTCGCCGATGAAATGGATCCGCACCCCGAAGTCGTTCATCTCGTCGCGGCGGCGCCGCAACAGATCCACGTTGAACTGCATGAGGAACAGCACCTCGTCCTCGTCGCGGCTCCAGTTCTCGGTGGAGAAGGCGTAGACGGTGAGCCACTCCACCCCCAGGTCGAGGGCCCCTTCGATCACGTCGAACAGGGCCGGCTCGCCACGGGCGTGCCCGGCGGTTCGGTGCAGACCGCGGGCGTTGGCCCACCGCCCGTTGCCGTCCATGATGATGGCGACGTGGCGCGGCACCCGGCTCCGGTCCACGTGCGGGGCGAACCCGGACTCGTCACCCATCGAGCATCGCCAGCGATTCGAGACGCCGCTCCAAGTGGTACTCCAGGAAACGGCGCGCCACTCCCATCGCCTCCCCGCTCAGGGCGGCGTCGGCGGCGGGGAGGGCTGCCAGGTCGGCGCCTGCCATCCCGGCCAGGTACCCGGTGAGCCCGTCGCGCAGGGCGTACGCCCCGGCGGAACGGCACCGTTCACAGAGCGCCCCGCCGGCGGGGAAGCTGAAACGGTGCAGATCCTCGGTGCGGCCGCATCCGGCACAGCGGTCGAGCGAGGGCGCCACCCCCACCACCTCGGCCGCCTTCAACAGGAACGACGTGACCAGATCGGGGTGGGCCGGGCCGCCGTCGAGAGCCTTGAGGCCACGCTGCAGCAGGAGGAAGAGGCGGCGGGCGGGTTCGTCCTCCTGCGCCACCGCATCGGCGACCTCCACCATCGTCCCGGCGGCGATGACCCGATCGAGGTCGGCCCGCAGGTGCTGGAACGGCTCGATCATCGTCACCTGGGTGATCGTGTCGAGGTTGCGCCCCTCGTACAACACGAGGTCGACGTGGCAGAACGGCTCGAGGCGGCCCCCGAACCGGCTCTTCGTCTTGCGGATGCCCTTGGCGACGGTGCGCAGCTTGCCGCCGTTGGGGCTGAGGAGCACCACGACCCGGTCCGCTTCCCCGAACGGGAAGGAGCGGAGCACGATGCCCTGATCGTGTCGGATCGCCATGAAACCCCTCGCAACGCCGTCGCCGAGAGTACCGGGTTCCCTGCGCCACGCGACGCATCCTCGCCATAGACTCGACGGCAGGTCGGGACGAGGAGGATTCCATGGCAGGCTTGACCGGAGACGAGCGCGAGGCGTTCCTGACGCAGCACCCCGCGTGGACACTCGACAAGGAGACGATCGAACGCACCTACCGCTTCGACGACTTCGCCGGGGCCATGGGTTTCGTCACCCAGGTCGCCCTCCGCGCCGAGGTGGCCGACCACCATCCCGACATCGACGTGCGCTGGAACAAGGTGCGTCTCGCGCTCACCACCCACGACGCCGGAGCCCTCACCGCCAAGGACACGGCGCTCGCCGCCGCCTGCGACGATCTGGTGGCACGGTAGGAGCGCCGGGTCAGAACCCGAGGCGGTCGAGGGCGCCTTCCCTCCGCTGCCAGTCCGCCTCCACCTTCACCCGCAGGTCGAGGTAGACGCTTGCCCCGAAGAGGCGCTCCAGGTCGCGGCGAGCCTCCTCCCCCACCTCGCGCAGCAGGGCGCCGCCCTTGCCGATCACGATGCCCTTCTGCGATTGGCGCTCCACGTAGGCGACCGCCGAGACGAACACGGTCCCGCTGTCCCGGGTCTCGATCTCGTCGACCACCACCGCCAGGGAATGGGGCAGCTCCTCACGGAGCCGGGCCAGGTACTTCTCCCGGACCAGCTCGGCGGCGAGCAGCGCGTCGGGTTGGTCGGTGTGGACGCCGGCCGGGAAGTACGCCGGCCCCTCCTCGAGCAGGCCGGCGAGTTCCCTGAGGAGGCTCGGCAGCCCGTCGCCGGTGACGGCCGACACCGGGACGTAGGCCGCGAAGCCCCACTCCCCGGCCTCGGCCAGCTGGCGTGCCACCGCCTCGTGGCCGGCCCGGTCGATCTTGTTCACCGCCACCACCACCGGTGCGGCGCTGTCGGCGAGGCGGGCCGCGGTGCGGCGGTCGCCCGGTCCGATCGGAGCGGTGGCGTCGATCACGAACAGCACCGCGTCGGCCTCCGCCAGCGATCCGTAGACGAGGCGGTTGAGGCGCTCCCCGAGCGCGGTTCGCGGCCGGTGCAGGCCGGGCGTGTCCACGAACACGAACTGCTGATCGGGGTCGGTGCGGGTGAGGACGCCGCGGATCGTGTTGCGGGTCGTCTGCGGGCGGGGCGACGTGATGGCGACCTTCGTGCCCACCAGGGCATTCACCATGGTCGACTTCCCCACGTTCGGCCGTCCCACGACCGAGATGAAGCCGGAGTTCACTGCGGCACGACCCTCACTTGGGCCACCCGCCTGCCCTGAATGCGCTGCGCGGTGAACGTGAAGCCCGACAGCGGGAACGACTCGCCCTGGCGCGGAACCCGGCCCGCCAATCCCAGCACCAGCCCGCCGACGGTGTCCCAATCCTCGCCCGGCACCTCGATCCCCAGCAGGTCCGCCAGCTCGTCCACTCCGAGGCGGGCGTCGATGACGTACCCGCCGGCGTCGAGCCGGGTCACCATCGGCTCCTCCTGGTCGTACTCGTCGGCGATCTCCCCCACCAGCTCCTCCAACAGGTCCTCGATCGACACCACCCCGGCGGTGCCGCCGAACTCGTCGACCACCACCGCCAGGTGCACCTGCTTGGTCTGCATCTCCCGCAGCAGCTCCGGGACCCGCTTCGTCTCGGGAACGAAGTAGGCGGGGTGCATCAGCGACGACGAGGGACGGGGCGCGGCCTCGTCGTCCATGAGCTGGAGCAGGTCACGGGCGTAGAGCACGCCGAGGATGTCGTCGGTGTGCTCCCCCACCACCGGGATACGGGACTTGCCGGAGGCGAGCACCACGTCGAGGGCGACGTCGGTGGAGGCGTTGCCCGGCACCGTCACCATGTCGGGGCGGGGCACCATCACCTCCCGCACGATGGTGTCGGTGAAATCGAGCACCTGGGAGATCAGCTCCCGTTCCTCCGAATCGGCCTGGTCCTCCTCCTGCGGGTCCTCCTCGGGCACGTCGAGGTCGGAGACGAGATCGGCGGCGGCGTCGCCCAGCGCCACCACCGGCCGCAGCAGCCAGGCGAACCGGTAGGCGAGCGCCCGGGGACGGCGCCGACCCAGCGTCCGCGGCAGCAGGTCCCCTGCGAACACGAGGACGAAGGCGAGGGCGAGCAGCGCCGCCGCCAGCGACCATCCGGTGAACGAACGGGCCGCCAGCCAGGTGGCGGCGATGGCAACGAGGACCAGCAGCCCGGCGTTGATCATCCCCAGCGCCGGCTGGAGGCGGGGACGGTCCTCGAGCAGGTCGGCGATCGTCTGCGCCCGGTGGTCACCGTCACCGGCGTCGTGGAGCGCGTCGGCGCGCGGGGTCCGCACCATCGAGGCGCCGGCGGCGCGGATGGTGGCGTTGACGGCGAAGACCAGCACCGCCCCGATCGCGGCGAACCACGTCACGTTCGCTCCCGTCCCGCCGCGGCGAGGATCTCCCTCTCCCTCGTCTCCATACGTTCCGCTTCGGCGTCCTCCGCGTGGTCGTAGCCGAGGAGATGCAACATGCCGTGCACCACCATCAAGGCCATCTCGCTGTCGAAGGGTACGCCCCATGCCGCGGCGTTGGCGTGCACCACCTGGGGGCACACCATCACGTCGCCGAGGAGGAGCGGGGGCCCGCCGTCCACCGGCGCAGGAACATCGCCGGGACGGAGATCTTCGAGGGGGAAGGACAGCACGTCGGTGGGACCGGACCGTCCCATGTGCTCCTGATTGAGCGCGGCGATCCGGTCGGCGGACACGAACTGGAGCGACACCTCGGCGTCGGCCGGGAATCCCTCGGCATCGAGCACCGACTGCGCCAAGGCGACGAGCGATGCGGCCGGGAGTGGGTCGTCCTGATCGTCGGCGAAGCTCACCGTCATCCGGATTCCGCCTGCGGTCCGGGGAACCCCGGGTAGGGAATGCGGGTGTGGTAATAGCCGGTGAGGGCCTCGACCATGGCGTGCTTGACCGCGGTGAGGTCCCCGAAGGTGAGGGCCGACTCGTCGAGCTGCCCGTCGTCGAGCTTCTCGCCCACCACGGCATCGATCACCTTCGTGATCGACTCGGCGGTCGGGTCCTCCTCCTGGGCGAGGGCCCGGGCGGCGCCTTCCACCGCGTCGGAGATCATGAGGATGGCGGCCTCCTTGCCCCGCGGCTTCTCCCCGTGGTGCCGGAACAGCTCCGGGTCGGCGCCGGGGTCCTGTTCGAGCGCCTTGTGGTAGAAGTAGCGCATCAGCCCGGTGCCGTGGTGCATCCGGATCCCGTCGATCACCTCGGACGGGAGGTGGAAGTGCCGGGCGAGGCGCTGCCCGTCGATGACGTGGGCGCGGATGATCTCGGCCGATTCGGCAGGGTCGAGTTCGTCGTGCGGGTTCGACACCCCGAACTGGTTCTCGATGAAGTACTGAGGGTTCTCGGTCTTGCCGAGGTCGTGGTAGTAGGCGGTCGCCTGCGCCAGCAAGGTGTCGGCGCCGATGGCGCGGGCCGCCTTGCCCGCCAGGGTCCCTACCAGCATCGAGTGGTTGAAGGTCCCGGGAGCCTTCTCCTCGATGAGGCGCAGCGCAGGATGGTTGCGGTCGGTGAGGTCGAGCAGGGTGATGGTGGTGGTCATCCGGAACAGGTTCTCGAGGAACGAGAGCAGACCCTGGGCGGCGAGACCGGCGATGATGCCGCCGAGCAGGCCGAAGAGGCCGGCCTTGGCGGCGGTCTCGTAGCCGGTGAACACCCATTCGATCGAGAAGGCGAGGGGCGCCATCACCACGGCGGAGGCGGCCACCGCGATCCGCAGCTCGCGACGGCTCGACACCGACGACACGAACGCCACCGGTGCCACGGTGGAGGCGGCGGCGAACACGGTGAGGCCGATGTCGGCGGTGGAGATGGCGGTGAAGGCCGCCACCGGCACCGAGAACAGCACCGCGGTGCGCGGCTCGTAGAGGATGGCGGCGATGTAGCCGAACATCATCGCCGGCAGCAGGTACCCGAACTGGGGGGTGTCGGCGGCGATGACCTCCGGGATGCGGGACACGATCGTCGCCAGCACCAGCAGGATGCCGAGGAGGGCGAAGTGCCGGGGCTCGGACCATTGGCTCGGCGCGATCCGCCACAGGAAGAAGGCGGCGAGGAGGACGGCGATCGCCCCCAGCAGGACGATGGCCTTGCGGGAGGTGCCCGGGTCGCGTTCGATGAGCCCGAGCTGGTCGATGGCGTCGATCTGGACCTGGTCGAGGGTTTCTCCGGAGGCGGCGATCTCCGCCCCGGCGAGGTAGGTCCGCAGCTGCGGCTCCACCGCGGCGGCTGCGTCCTCCCGGGCCTGCTCGGTCGCCGCGTCGTCCACGACCTCGTTGGCGGCCAGGTTGATGGCGATGAGCTGGCTGACGGCGGGCTCCGCCACGGCGCGCTCGTCGGCGCTGAGACCCGGAATGAAGACCGGGGGGTTCTCGGGGTCGGCATACTCGTTCTGGATGCCGCTCAAGTCGGTGCTCCTGATGCCGCCGTCCATCAGCCGCTCCACCTCGGCGTCGGCAGCGTCCTCGATGGTGAAGAACGTGGAGGGCTCCCCCTCGGCGATCCGGGCCTGGTCGTTGGCGTAGAGGGTCACGAAGGCGGTGATGGCGTCCGCCGGCAGGAGGCGGTAGTCGTCTCCGAGGAGCTGGGCCCAGTCCTCCGGGTCACGGGGCGGCAGCGTGCTCGAGGTGGTGGTCGTCTCCGCCACGGTCGTGGACGTCGACGAGTCGCCGACGTCGGTCGACGAGGTGCTGTCGGCCGCGACGGTGGTCTCGGGCACGGTGGTGTCGGCCGCCGTGGTATCGGTCGGCTCCTGGCTGAGCCCGAGGGCGTCGGCCTCCTCCTGCGTGAGCGTGGCGAGGTTCTTCAACTCGCTGAAGAAGAGGGCGATGTTTTGGCGGACGTCGCGGGTCACCGACGTGTCGATGTCCCACACCGATTTCACCTGATTGCGCGCCAGCTGCCGCTGAGCCTCGGTTTCCGCCGGATCGGACACCTCGATGGTGCGGGTGGCGATGAAGTCCTGCGGGGACGGTTCCCCCACGCTGATCTGTATGACCGGCTCGCCACCGCCACGGCCCACCACCAGGGCGGCGCCGACGAAGACCATCGTGATCGCGATCACCAGCAGGTTCACCGGGACGGGGTGCCGCTTGAAGAAGCTCACGATGCGTCCTCCCTGGACCGCCGCTCCTCGTAGCGGCGGTACGCCTCGACGATGGCGGCCACGATACGGTGCCGGACCACGTCTTCGCCCCGCAACTCAACGAACCCGATGCCGTCGACGTCGCGCAGCACACCACCGACGACGCGCAGCCCCGACGGGCGCCCGTCGGCGAGGTCGACCTGGGTGACGTCACCCGTGACGACCATCTTCGAATTGAACCCCATCCTGGTGAGGAACATCTTCATCTGCTCCGGGGACGTGTTCTGCGCTTCGTCCAACACGATGAACGCATCGTTCAACGTCCGGCCCCTCATATAAGCGAGCGGAGCGATCTCGATGGTTCCCCGATCCATCAGGCGCGCCGTCTCGTCGGGACCCAGCATCTCATAGAGCGCGTCATACAGGGGACGCAGGTACGGATCGACCTTGGCGGTGAGGTCGCCGGGGAGAAAGCCGAGGCGCTCGCCCGCCTCTACCGCGGGACGGGTGAGGATGATGCGGCGCACCGAACCCGCCTGCAGCGCCTCGATGGCGCACGCCATCGCCAGGTACGTCTTGCCGGTCCCGGCGGGACCGACCGCGAACACCATCGTCTCGTCCCGCATGGCGTCGACGTAGCGCTTCTGGCCGAGGGTCTTGGGCCGCACCACGCGTCCCCGCCCCACCTTGATGGAGGCGGTGAAGATCCCAGAGGGGGACGGCACGTCCTGCTTGACGAGTTCGATGACCCGCCGCACCCGATCGGTGTCGAGCGGCTGCCCCTCCTGGATGAGGATGAGCAGCTCCCCGAAGACGGTGCGCACCATGTCGGCGGCGACGTCGGGACCGCTGATGTCGATCTCGTTGCCGCGCGCCACGATCTTGGCGTCGGGGAAGGCGTCCTCCACCTGGCGCAGGTGCGCGTCGCGTTCGCCCAGCAAGTCGAGCATCAGGTGACTGCTGGAGACGCGGAGCGGAATCTGGGTGGACGAAGGGGTCGTCACAACGGCTCGCTCATCGTTGGAGAACTCCGGGCCGAACGCACGCGCTCCGGAGGATCAGGAGTATATCGGGTCCCCCGCGGACCGATACGCGGCGGGACGTCGGCCCCGCTGCGCTCACTCGGTATCGGCGGCGACTCCGAGCTCCGTCAGACGCTCGCTGAAGCCCTTCTCACTCTGGTCGAGCAGCATCGCCAGCATGCGCAGGTCGTTGGAACGGATGGTGAGCACCCGGCCGTTGAAATCCTGGCGCAGCATCTGGATGCCCCGCAGGAATCGCTCGACCACGTCGGCGTCCTTCCCGGACAGCTTCTCGACCTGGTTGAGGTCGATCGTGAGCCCGTCGCTCACGGCGCCGGAGCGATGATCGACGGTGTCCTCTTGAGGAAGGAGCTGGCCGATCGGCACGCTGTAGAACTCACTCAGGCGGTGCAGGCGCGGCAATGACAAGCTGCGCTCACCCCGCTCGTACGCCCCGAGGACCGCTGCCTTGAACTCCTGACCCGACAGCCGCTGGACGTCCTGGAGCGACAATCCTCGTTGCCTTCGGATCGAGCGCAATCGTTTGCCGACTTGCTCGTTGTACGTTGGCACCTTCTGCCTCTCTTCGGCCCACACAGAGAGCGCGCACTGAACGCTCTCTGTGGTGACATCATAGTCACATGATCAGCCCGCCCGTCGAGATTTCCTCGGCAAACCGTTCTCATCCTGCCCCGACGCGCAGGCACTAGTCCGGAGACTAGTCAGCAGCGCTCAACGCCTGCAGTATCAACGTCGCCGCCACCATCGCGGCCGTTTCCGTGCGCAGGATCCTGGGCCCCAGACCGACCTCGACGACCCCCGACGGTAGGTCATCCTCCCCGAACCCGCCCTCCGGCCCGATGCACATCACGACGTCCTCTTCGGCCGCCGCCAGGGCCGGCTCCAGCGGACGCGCCCCCGGCACCGCCACCAGGACCAGTGCCCCGGGGAGTCCGTCGACCACCTCGGCGATCGAAGCCGGGCCTTCGATCTGGAGCAGCCGCGGTCCTCGCGACTGCTGCAGGGCGGCCACCGCCCAGGCGAGGGACTTCTCGGCGCGCGGTGGCCGTCCCTCCCCGTAGTGGGAGGTGATCCACACCAGGCGCTCCGCCCCCAACTCGCCCAGCTTCTCGACCACGAAGCGGGCCCGGTCCACCTGGCGGGGAGGCGCCACCGCCATGGTGAGCGCGTGGGGCAGTAACGGGATCTCCTCCTCCTCGCCGCGGAGAACCGCGCCGCCGGCGTAGCGCCCCTCCCCGACGATGCCGGCGCCGTCGGTGTAGGAGACGGCCGCCCCCGCCTCGAGGCGCAACACGCGCTCGAGATGGCGCCGTTCCCGTTCGTCGACGGAAAGCCGGTCTTCGTCCCACGGTCGCGGCAGGTACACGTGGGGAACGTGGCCCATGTCAGCCGCTCCGCCGCCTCCGGCGACGCCGCGGCTCAACCGGCTGCTCACCACGCAGCTCGGCCAGGGACCGCAACAGCGCCTCTTCGTCGTCGTTGAGATCCTCGGGGGTGCGCACCTCGACCTCGACGAGCAGATCCCCGCGGCCCCGCCGCCGCAGCCGCGGCATGCCTTGGCGGGCCATCCGGAACACGGTGCCCGACTGGGTTCCGCGCGGGACGTCGACCTCGGTCTCCTCCCCGTCGACGAGCGGAACGGTGCGCTTCGTGCCCAGCGCGGCCTCCGCCATGCCGAGCACGAGATGGTGCCGGAGGTCGTCGCCGATGCGTTCGAACCGGTCGTCGGCCGTGACGTGCACCTGGACGTAGAGGTCGCCGGGGGGGCCGGAACGGTCCCCCACCCCGCCGCGGCCCGAGAGCCGGAGCCGGGTTCCGTCGTCGACCCCGGCTGGGATCTCGACGGTGAGTTCGCGTTCGGCGTCGACCCGTCCCGCGCCGCGGCACTCGGGGCAGGGCTCTTCGATGATCTCGCCGCGGCCCCGGCACGTGCTGCAGTCGGTCACGGTCATCACCGCCCCAAGGAATGTGTTGCGGCTGGTCTGGACCTGGCCCCGTCCGCCGCAGGTGGTGCACCGCACCGGCGTCGTACCCGGCTCTGCCCCATTCCCCCCGCACACCGGGCAGCGACCGGGGGCGGAGAAGCGGATCTCGCGGCTCACCCCGGAGGCGGCCTCGGCCAGCGTCACCTCCAACACCACGCCAACGTCCGGTCCTCGCTGCGGACCCG
>JASFUV010000008.1:0-12420 GCA_050050155.1 Acidimicrobiia bacterium
GGGATCGGCTCCTGCGCCGGCATGTTCACCGCCAACACCATGGCGTCGTCGGGCGAGGCGCTCGGCATGTCGCTGCCGGGGAGCGCCACCGTCCCCGCCGCCGACTCCCGCCTCGACGAGTACGCGGCGCGTTCCGGGTTGGCGGCGATGGCATTGCTCGACGCCGGGATCCGTCCCCGGGACATCATGACCCGGAACGCGTTCGAGAACGCCATCACGTTGGTGATGGCGCTCGGCGGTTCCACCAACGCCGTGCTCCACCTGCTCGCCATCGCGCACGAGGCGCGGGTCGATCTCACGCTGGAGGACTTCGATCGGATCGGGCGGCGCACCCCCCACCTCGGCGACCTCAAGCCGTTCGGCCGCTACCACATGGTCGACCTCGACAAGATCGGCGGCGTCCCGGTGGTGCTGCGGGCCCTGCTCGACGCCGGTCTGCTGCACGGCGACGCCCTCACCGTCACCGGCAAGACGATGGCGGAGAACCTCGAGGGAATCGCGTTCCCGGCCGACCAGGACGTGGTGCTGCCGATCGAGGCGCCGCTGGCGCCCAAGGGCGGCATCGCCATCCTGCGCGGGTCGCTGGCGCCGAGCGGCGCGGTCGTCAAGATCGCAGGGATCGACCTCGACACGTTCGAGGGCAAGGCCCGGGTCTTCGACGACGAGCAGCATGCGCTGGCGGCGTTGTACGACCACGACATCCACCCTGGAGACGTGGTAGTGGTGCGCTACGAGGGCCCGAAGGGTGGGCCAGGAATGCGGGAGATGCTCGCCATCACCTCCGGCATCCATGGCGCCGGCCTCGGCAAGGACGTGCTCCTCATCACCGATGGCCGCTTCTCGGGCGGGACCACCGGGTTGTGTATCGGCCACGTCGCTCCCGAGGCGGCCCATGGCGGGCCGATCGGCCTCATCGAGGAGGGCGATCCGATCCGGGTCGATCTCCCGGCACGCCGCCTCGACGTGCTGGTGGACGACGAGGTGATGGAGGCGCGCCGCGCCGTCTGGGAGGCGAACCCGCCCCGCTACACGTCGGGTGCGCTCGCCAAGTACGCCGCGCTGGTCGGGTCCGCCGAGCAAGGCGCCGTCTGCGGCTGAGAACCCCCCATGCCTGCAACCCAGGGTTGAGAGGCCGTGTTTTCGTGTACTGGGGCCCACGGTTGGGCGGTGACGACGCCCGGTCGGGAGGGCGGGTGTCCGGCGACCGGAGCCCCGGGCGGGGTGGCCACGAACTGTGGGCTGGGAGGCCGTATAGCCGTGGTCTGGAGCCCTGGGTTGGGAGCACGGGGGCGGCGGGTCAGCTGGAGATGCGGTCGATCTCGACCTCGATGTCGACCCGGACCTGACCTTCCGGGGCCCATTCGTAGCGATCGGAGCCGGTGTACTTGTGGGCGAGGTGATCGATCAGTCCGAAGCCGCGCGGTTCGATGACGACGGCTCGTCCCCAGATGACGATGTTGTGATAGGGGGTGCCGGGGACGGTCAGTGACAGCGCCACCCGCGGGTCGCGGCGCAGGTTGCGGAGCTTGGCCCGGCCCTCGGCAGTGCTGAACACGATGCGATCGCCCTCGACGTCCATCCACATGGCGGAGACGTGAGGGCCGCCGTCGGCGCCGACGGTGGCGAGGTGGACGAAGACGGGCTGGCGCAGCACCTCGGCGACGTCGGCGGGGATGGGGATGCTCATGGTGGGCCTCTCTCGGCGGGGAGTGCAACGCTACCGCGCCGTGGAGCCGTCGATGGTGGCGGGCGGGCTCAGGCGAGGTGGGGCGGCAGGGTGGTGGCGACGATGCCCCGCAGCGCGCCGTGGATCGCGGGGTTGGCGGCCACGATATGCGGTCCGCCCGGCGTGAACGGCTCCCCGAGGGCGTCGCTGACGATGCCGCCGGCCTCGCGCACCAGCACGATCCCTGCGGCGGTGTCCCACGGTGCGAGCGAGTACTCCCAGAAGCCGTCGAAGCGGCCGGCCGCCAGCCAGGCGAGATCAAGGGCGGCCGATCCAAAGCGGCGCACCCCGTTGACATGCTCCAGCACCGCGCCCACCGTCCGGACGTACCCGGCGGCGTGGCGGTCGTGGTCATACGGGAAGCCGGTGACGATCACGGCCCGGGACAGCTCGTCGACGGTCGAGACCGCCAGTGGCGCCCCGTCGAGGGTGGCGCCTGCCCCCGTGGTTGCGGCGAAGACCTCGCCGCGGATGGGATCGACAACGACGGCGGCGAGCGCCTCCGGGCCGTCGTACACCGCGACCGACACCGACACCTGCGGGATACCGTGGACGAAGTTCACGGTGCCGTCGAGCGGATCCACCAGCCAGCGACGTCCACCGCCTTCCTGGGCGCCGCCTTCCTCGGCGAGGATGCCGTCGCCGGGCCGCTCGGCGGTGATGAGTTCGACGATGGCCCGCTCCGACCGCAGGTCGACGTCGGTGACGGGGTTGAACCGTCCTTTGAGGTCGGCGCGGTATGGCGCGCCGAATCCTTCCCGGACGATGGCCGCCCCGCGCAGGGCGGCGGCGACGGCGAGTTCGGTGTCGTTCATGGGCGCCACTCTACGGGTGGCGCCGTGGGGGTCATTCGTATGTTCCCCGGACCGCTCCTAGCCTGCGGCCTCCATGGCCCCGTACGTCGCTGCGCTGCTGAGTGGTCTGCTCATGTGGGCCGCGTTCCCTCCCCTCGGCTGGGGGCTGCTGGCGTTCGTCGGTCCCGTCCCGCTGCTGTGGGCGCTGCGCCGGGTGGAACGCGCCGGCGGCGCCATCGTCGTCGGCTTTCTCTACGGCGGGGTCTTCTTCGGGCTGCTGCTGCGCTGGATCTTCGTGCTGGGAGCGGTGGCGTGGATCCCGCTCACCATCTGGCTGGCGTCGCTGACGGCCGGGTTCGGGCTCCTGGTGTGGGTGTTCCGGCTCTGGCCCGCCGGCCGCTGGTGGCTCATCGTGGTGGGGAGTTGGGGTGTGTGGGAGCTGCTCCGGGCCCGGTTTCCGTGGGGGGGATTCCCGTGGGGGTCGGTCGGCTACGCCGCTGCCGGCAACCCGGGCTTCATCGGGTCGGTGCAGTGGGTGGGGCCGAGCGGCTGGACGATCCTCGCGGTGGGGGTCGCCGCCGGCATCGTCCTCATCATGGAGGATTCGGCCAACTGGCGGCTCATCGTCGATCCGCTCGTCGTGGTGCTGATGCTCGGCCTCGGGGGCAGCCTGCTGGCGCCCCACGCCGACGGCGCGGAGATCCGGGTGGCGATCATCCAGGGGAACTCGCCGTGTCCCGGTACCCATTGCCAGAACGAGAACCAGCGCATCTACGAGCGGCATCTGGAGTTGACGCGGTCCCTCACCCCGGGGAGCGTCGACCTGGTGGTGTGGGCGGAGAATGCCTTCGGGACCCCGTACGACCCCATCACGAACGCCGACGTGCGGGCCGAGCTCAAGGACGAGGCGTCCCGGCTCGGTGCCTACATCCTGGCGAGCGGGACGGAGTGGATCGGCGATTCCGAGTTCCTCAACCTCAACATCGTGTACTCGCCGTTCGGGGCCGAGGTCGGCCGCTACGCCAAGCGGCATCCCGTACCTTTCGGCGAGTTCGTGCCGTTTCGCGGCCTCCTCGATTTCATCCCGCAGCTCGATCAGGTGCCGCGTGACATGGTGCCGGGCGACGAGCCTGTGGTGTTCCCCGTCAAGGAGGGCGTCCTCGGGTCGGTCATCTCGTTCGAAGGCGCGTTCCCCCGTTATCTCCGGGACGAGGCCCGGAGTGGGTCGCAGCTGATCGTGGTGACCTCGAATGAGAGCAGTTACGGCAACGCCCCCGCCTCCGACCAGTTCATCGGGCTGACCCGCGTCAACGCCGCCGCGATCGGGCAGGACCTGGTGCACGCCGCCATCACCGGCAAGTCGACGTTCATCACCGCCGCCGGTGAAGTCGGCGACAGAACAGATCTGTTCACCGAGGAGATCCTGTTCGGCGTGGTGCACTTCCGCACCGCAGGCCTCACCCTGTACGCCCGCTTCGGCGAGTGGGTGCTGCTGGCGGCCGCCGCAGGCGCGGTGGCCGCGGTGATGGTGCCGGGCGAGGGACGTCCCGAAGGTGGGCTGCGGGGGGCGTCGGTCGCCGAGATCTAGACCGGGCCGGTGCCCGCCTATCCCTTCTCCTCGTGGACGCCGATCGCCTCGTCGAGGATGTCGATGCCCCGGTCGAGGTCCTCGATGGACACGTTGAGCGGCGGGATGAACCGGATGATGTTGCCGTCGGGGCCGCACGGCAGGATGAGGAGACCGCGTTCGTGGGCTGCCTTCCCGATCCGCTGGTAGGCCTCCGGGCTCGGGGTGCGGCCGTCGGCTTCGACCAGCTCGATCCCGATCATCAACCCGAGGCCCCGCACGTCGCCGATCGTGGGGTGCTGCGCCTTCAGCTCGGTCCACCGATCGAAGGCGTGGTCGGAGAGCTTGGGTACCTGCGGGACGATGTCGGCGAGGCTCTCGATGGTGGCGGCGGCCGCGGCACATGAGATCGGGTTCCCGCCGAAGGTGGTGCCGTGGGATCCGGGGGGCCAGGCGTCCATCAGTTCCTTGGAGGCGCCGAAGGCGGACAGCGGCAGCCCGTTGGCGATCGCCTTGCCCATCACGAGGATGTCGGGGCGCACGTCGTAGACCTGGGAGGTGAACCAGTCGCCGGTGCGCCCGAACCCGCTCTGCACCTCGTCGGCGATGAGCAGGATGCCGTGCTCGTCGGCCAGCCGGCGCAGCTCCTGGAGGAAGACCTGGCCGCCCGGGTAGTACCCGCCTTCTCCCTGCATGGGCTCCACCAGGAACGCAGCCACCTCGCCGGGGGTGATGACATGGGCGAAGAGGTAGTCGAGCTCGTCGAGGGCCCGTTCGGTGGCGGCTTCCTGGGTCATGTTCCAGCGGAACGGCCATGGGTAGGGGGTGACGAACACGGATCCGACGAGGGGGTGGTAGCCCTGGCGGTACTTGGCCTTGGAGGTGGTGTAGGACACCGAGCCCATCGTGCGGCCGTGGAAGCCGCCCCGGAACACGATGATTCCCTGCCGTCCGGTGGTCTTGCGGGCGAGCTTGACCGCTCCCTCGACCGCTTCGGCGCCCGAGTTCATGGTCATGAAGCTCTCGATCCCGTGCGGCGTCACGTCGCGAAGCCGCTCACCGAGATCGACGAGGGAGGCGTAGCGGAATACCGCTCCGGCGTGCCACACCTGGTCGACCTGGTCGAGGATCGCCTGCTTCACCCGCGACGGCCGGTGCCCGAGGTTGGACACCGCGATGCCGCAGGTGAAGTCGAGGAAGGTCCGCCCGTCGGCCGTTTCGACGTAGCTCCCGGAGGATGACACGACCTCGATGTCGGTGTCGAAGTCGAACACCCTGGCGATGACGTTGTGGTGGCGTTGAACGAGGTCTGACATCGGAGTCTCCTTTGGGCGGTCGAATCGGTCGGGCGCGGCGCTGAGCGCTCCGTCACGGAGCGGCGAAGAGCTGACGTCGCACGTCGACCGGTCGGTTGGTCCGCATGGCGGTCATTGTGACACACGGGCCTGGATGGGGCGACGGCGAGGGGCCGCGTGCACCACCCCGGGGCCGCGGAGGCGATACAGTGAGCGCTCCACAACACATGGAGAGGATCGTGAAGCGCATCGCCCCTTTGCTGGCACTCGTCGTGCTGCTGACCGGCTGCAAGGTCCGGATGGATTCCAACCTGGCCATCAACGAGGACGAGTCGGGCACCTACGCCATCGAGATGTCGATCGACTCCGAAATGCGGCAGTACCTCGAAGAACAGGGTGGCGAGCCGCTCGACCTCACCCAGGAGTTCACGGACGCCCCGGAAGGATGGTCGGTCGAAGAGTTCACGAACGGTGACTTCTCCGGCGTCCGCATGAGCCACGATTTCGACAGCATCGCCCAGCTCGAGCAGGAGTTGAGCGCCCTGGGGGACGCAGGTGGCGGGTCATCGGCAGGGATCCTGACCGGCATCGGGCTCACCCACGAGGGTGACGAGTTCGCCTTCGAGTCCGACCTCACCGGGGTGAGCGACGCCCTCGGGGGCCTCGCCGGTGCCGACCTCGGCTCGGAGATGGAAGGCGTCGACATGGGCGCCATGTTCGAGCAGCTCTTCGAGGTGCGCATCGTCATCACGCTCCCGGGTGAGATCGGGGAGAACAACGCCGACGAGGTGAGCGGGAACACCCTCACCTGGAACATCTCCCTCGCCGACGACGGCAAGGTGTTGCGGGCCGCGTCGTCGGTCGGCGGTGGCAGCGCGTCCGTGGTGTTGATCGCCGGGATCGTCCTCATCGGGTTGATCCTGCTCGGGCTCGGCACCGTGTATCTGCAGGGCCGCCGGCGCCGCACGGAGCAGGAGGCGGTGGACGCCATGGGCGACTCCGCGGCTCCCGATGCCGCTGCCACACCGGAGGCCGCCGAATCGGCACCCGAAACCGCTGCCGCTCCCGAGGTGAGCGAGGAGCCTCCCGCGACGGAGGAGGAGCCACCGACGCCCTAGCCGGCGGCGGTCACGTCGCGGTGGATTCGACGCCCTGGTCGGCCATGACCTCGCGCAGCAGATCCATCGCGGTGATGATCTTCGGCGACGTCACCGAGTAGTAGACCCACTGGCCTTCCTTGCGGCAGGTGACGAGCCCCTTCTCGCGTAACACCGCGAGGTGTTGGGAGACGTTGGCCTGCGGGATGCCCAGCTCGGTCACCAGATCGGACACGGACCGTTCCCCGTAGCGGAGGGCGTCGATGATCAGCAGGCGCTTCGGATCGGCCAGTCCGCGGCACACGCTGGCATGGAGTCTGCTCATCTCGGACTGCACCGAGGCCATACGTTCACTATGCCCGCCTCTCACTGTCCGATGCAAGTCAATTCCGCCTGAGGATGGCTGCGGCCGGTCAGGCGACGGGGCGGAGGAGGCGGGCGGCGGGGGGACGGCGCGACACGGCGGCGGCGAGGAGCCCGGCGAGGGCGGGAACGGCCAGGGTGACGACGACGATGGCGAACCAGGGCACCACGATCGGATACCCCTCGCCGGCGGCGCGCTGGATGAGGGCTGTGGGGAGGAACCCGGCCGGAACCGCGATCAGGCCGGCGAGGGCGGCGAGGAGCAGAGCGGTGGCGCCCACCACCTTGCGGCGGGTGCCTGGGCCGGCGCCGACCGCCACCAGGATGGCGTGGTCGCGGCGTGATTCGGCCGCCACCAGCGCCACGGCCACCCCGACGATGGCGATGGCGGACACCGCTGCGAGCGCCAGGGCGCCCTTGCGGAGCGGGTCGGCACTGAGCGTGGTGTCCTCGAGGGAGGTCACCGAGGTCCCCGGCGCGCGGGCGGCCACCGCCCGCGCCGCGTCGATCTGGTCGGGGGTGAGCGGGGCGGCGGCGCGCAGCAGGATGGAGTCCCACGAAGCCGGCAGCAGGCCGACTTGGGCGGCCCGATCCGCCGCAATCACCACCGCGGGGAGGTTGCCGAGCCGGTAGGGCGGGGCGTCGGCCGCAACCGCGGGGAGGTCGACGACGGGGAGCCCGAACGGCCCGTTCCCGCTCGGTTGCTCCTCCGCGAACGGCAGGATGAGGTGGACGACGTCGCCGTCGATCAGGTCGTCGCCGATGACGACCGCCTTCCCCTGTTCGAGATCGTCGATGGAGTCGCCGGCGTGGACGGCGCGCAGGGTGTCGGCGTCGCCGATCATGACCTGCGCGCTTGCCGCGGTCTGCGATCCGTCGTCGAGTTGCTGCGGCGGTCCGATCACCTCGGCCGGCATGTCGTCGGTGGCCTGCCACTCCGGGGAATCCGGGTAGCGGGCCGGATCGAGGAAGGCGCCGTGGTAGCGGGTGATGGTCGCGCCTGGGAACACCTCGGTGGCGAAATCGTCGAGGAGTGCGGCCTGCTCCTCGTCCGAGAGGGTGGGCGAGAGGTGGATGAGGAGCTGGTCGTCGGCCATGGCCGGAAGCCACTTGGCGTCGCTGCTGAGGGTGGCGGTCGCCACCATCACCGGCACCGCGAGGGCGACGACGGCTGCCGCCACCGCGCCGCTGGTGCGCCGCCCGTGGCGGGCGGTGTCGCGGGCCGCGATCCGCAGCGACAGCGGGAGGCGGGCCGCCAGGCGTCCCACCCCGGTGACGAGGAGGGGGATGGCGACGAGGAATCCGATCACGATGCCGACGGTCCCGGCGGTGGTGATCTCGGAGGCGTTGCGGGCCGCGCCCCACGCCGTTGCCACTGCGCCGGCGGCGACCGCGATGAGCCCGCGGCGGGCGAGCTTCCCGGGCGGGCGGGGCGGCGGGGTGCGGCCGGCGAGGGCGTCGACGGTGGGGATGCGGGCGGCGGCGCGGGCCGGGCCGAGCGCCGCCACGGTGGCGGCGAGGGTGCCGAGCAGCAGCGCCCCGGCGAGGAGGAGCGGCGGGTAGTCGAGCCCCCCGGTGACCCGCCCTGCGAGCTGATCGAGGAACGGGGAGAGGGCGAGGGCGATGCCGATCCCGGCGGCGATCCCGGCGAGGGCACCCACCAGGCCGAGCACGGTGCCGGTGGCCAGGAGCAGGCTGCGAGTGTGGCGGGGCTCCCCGCCGACCGCCCCGACGAGCCCGATGGTGCGGAGGCGGCGCCGCGCTCCGACCACGAAGGCGGCGGCCGCGACGAGACCGGTCTCGAGGAGCACGATGGCGGCGACTCCGAGGATGGCGCCGGTGATGGCGAGGTCGTGGTCGCTGTCTTCGAAGGAGAGGCCGAATCCTTGGATGCGGTCGTCTTGGGGGAACCGGGCCATTGCCTCCTCGCCGGTCGCCCCGGGGACGTCGACGAACACCTCGATCCAGAGTCCCGGGTCGGCGGCGAGGCCGTCGAGGGCGCCGGGCGCCACCAACCCGAACCGGTCGCGCAGGTGCTCGGGCGCCCGCACCTCGCCGACGACCTGGTAGCGGCGCGCCTCCGGACCGAGGGCGATCCAGTCTCCGATGCCGGCACCGAAGTCGTGCAGTACCTTGGGCGAGACCGCGATCTCGCCGGGGGCGGTGGCCGTCCGCCCGGCGACGAGCTGGTACATCGGTCCCAGCACGGGATCGTCGACGGCGACGTCGAAGACCCGGACGGTGCGCAGCTGTCCCGCCACCACCGTTTCCGCGAACCAGGTGCGGCGGGAGGTGAAGGCGGAGCCGGCCGGGAGCAGCGAGGCGACCTCGTCCCGGGGAACCTCTTCGAGACCGTGCACGATGACGTCGGCGTTTCCCATCAGGCCCCGCGCCTGTTCCTCCGGGGAGGCGACGACCGTGCGGGCCACGATCCCGCCGGCGACCGCCGCCATGAGGGGGAGCCCGACCATGGCGACGATGAGCAGGCTGCGCCATTTCGCCAGCTTGGCCTGGCGCCAGGCGATGCGGGTGGTCGCCCGCCGCGCCGCCGGCGATCTCACGGGGCCGTTCCCGGGAGGAGGGCGGCCGGGTCGTCGCGGCCGGCCGCCTCGTCGACGATGCGCCCGTCGCGCAGGAACACGATGCGGTCGGCCCAGGCGGCGAACCGGGCGTCGTGGGTGACGAGCACCCCGGCGCCGCCGTCGTCGCAGTGGCGTCGCAGCAGGCGCAGCACGTTCTCGCCGGTCAGCGAGTCCAATGCCCCGGTGGGCTCGTCGGCCAGCAGGAGGCGGCGGTCGCCGACGATGGCGCGGGCGATGGCGACCCGCTGCTGCTCGCCCCCGGAGAGGTCGCGGGGGAGGCGGTCCTCCAGGCCCCCCAGCTCGACCGCGGCAAGGGCGGCGAAAGCGGCGGTGCGGGCCGGGCGGCGGGCGACGCCGTCGAGTTCGAGGGGGAGTGCCACGTTCTCGGCGGCGGTGAGGCCTTCGATCAGGTTGAACTGCTGGAACACGTAGCCGACGTGGTGGCGGCGCACCTTGGCGAGCGCTGCCACCGAGCAGGCGGCGAGGTCGGTGCCCCCCACCAGCACCGCGCCGCCGGTGGGGTGGTCGAGCCCGCCTGCCAGGGAGAGCAGGGTCGTCTTGCCGGATCCGGAGGGACCCATCACCGCGATCAGCTCCCCGGCCGGCACCGTGAGGGAGGCGTCGACGAGGGCGGCCACCGCGGTGTGGCCCTCGCCGAAGATCCGGCTGGCGTTCCGCAGCTCGAGCACGGCGGTCACGGCGTCGTCTCCCGGATCGGGTCGGGAGCGGGCTCGGCGGAGGCGAGTGTCGCGGCGGGTGCGGGCGAGCGGGGGTGGCGGGCGATGCGCGCCTCACAAGCGTCGAGCCAGCGCACCCCGGCCTCGGCCTTGAAGATGAGCGAGTCGAGCAGGAACAGCCATCCGAGGTCGTCCGGCGTGGCGGCGTCGGCCTTGAGCCGGGTGAACTCCTGGAGCCGTTCCAGGTGGACCCGCCGCTCCGCCTGGATCACGGCCAGGACGTCGGCGGCGGGGCGGGAGAGCGCCATGAGCAGCTTGAGGACCAGCTCGTCGCGGGCCGGGGCGGGGGTCCGTGCCGGGCGGGTGAACCACGACGCCAGGTGGTCACGGCCGTCCTCGGTGATGGCGTAGGTCTTGTTGCCGCCCTCCTCGTCGATCAGGGTGACGAGGCCGTCGCGCTCGAGGCGCCCGAGGGTGGTGTAGACCTGGCCCACGTTGAGTGGCCACACCCCGCCGGTGCGGGTCTCGAACTCGTTGCGCAGCTCGAGGCCGTACATGGGTCGCTCGTCCAGCATCGCCAGCAGGCTCATGGGAACCGACACGCCGTTTCCTTCCATATACTCGGTATTCCATAGTATACCCGGTATATGTTCGGGTGCAAGGCGGGCGTGGTGTATCGGATGGATGCGTGCCGCGAGGGTCTGGTATCTGTCGGTATGCAGTGATATGAGCAAACGTATGTTCCAAACACGACAGCGTGCAGCGATACCTGACGATCTGGAGACGATCGATCCCGGTCCGGAACTGGCCGCGGTGCGCGCGGGTCTGGACTGGGACGCCATCACCGGACGCGACCTCATCCGGGTGCTGCAGGCGCAGCAGCGCCAGGTCGCCCACTACCAGGCGGGGTTGCACTAGGCGTCTTAGCCAATCCCGGCGCGGGCCCCGTCGCCGATCAGCAACAGGTAACCGTCCTCGATGGTCGGAGGGATCGTCTGCGCCCCGGGAGGGGCGGCGCCAATGTGGCGGTAGTCGCCGTCCCCGGTGCGCCATGCCAGGCCGGCGGCGGCGTCGCGGGCCGGGGCGAGCCACACCTGGCCGTCGGCGTGATCGGCGATCTGGCGGGGGGAGCCGCGGAACAGGACGCGGCCCCGATCCATCACCAGCACGTCGGAGCACAGGGCTGCCACGTCATCGGTCTGGTGGCTGGAGAGGATCACGGTGCGGTCCTCGGCGAGGCGGGAGATGACGTCGCGGAAGCGGAGGCGCTGCTCGGGGTCGAGACCGGCGGTCGGCTCGTCGAGGATGAGCAACTCGGGGTCGCCGAGCAGTGACTGGGCGAGGGCGACCCGGCGTCGCATCCCGCCGGAGAGGGCCCGGATCCTCTTGTGAGCGACCTCCGACAGCTCCACCACGTCGACGACCCGGCGCACCTCGTCGTGCCGGGCCGTGCGGTCGGTCATCTCTTTGAGGATGGCGATGTAGTCGACGAACTCGAACACGGTGAAGTTGCGATGGAATCCCGGCTCCTGCGGCATGTAGCCGAGGCGGCGCCGGATCTCGGTCCGCTCTGCGGCCTTGGCCGGGCTCCATCCGAGGAGACGGACCTCACCGCCATCAGGCGCCAGCACCGTGGCCAGGATCCGCAGCAATGTCGTCTTCCCGGCGCCGTTCGGGCCGAGCAGGCCGGTCACCCCGCCACCGATCTCCGCCGTCACCCGGTCGAGGGCGACGGTCGAACCGAAACGCATGGTCAAATCGGTGACGCTACAGGCGATGTCGTTCACGGATGCTCCTTCGAGACGTCACGGGCAGGTCACGGCCGGTTGTTCGCCAAGCTGCTCGACGGCACCCGCCCAATCGGGATAGGCGGCGATCGACTCGGCATAGTCGGCAGGGTCGCGCCCGGCACGTTCGATCCACTGCGCAGGGGTGGGGGGTGGCTCCAGGCCGAAGGCGTCGATGATGGTCTGGACGGGTGTGGCCGGGTCTGTCCACTCGTCCCAGTGCTGCCGAAGGGCGGCGGTGACTTCCTCCCGGGGGCGTTCGAGGAGCTGGGCGGCGAGATCGGTCGCAGTGGGGGAGCCGGCCACCCCGGAGGCCCAGCCTCCATACCCGCCGTGCTGGATCCATCCCAGCGAGCCCCAGAAGACGGCCGGCACCGCTGGCCCGCCATCGTTGGGCAGGTACTCCGTGAAGACCTCGGAGAAGTCGCCCAAGGCAGCCGGTCCGTGCTGCCGGATGTCGCGGTAGCGATCGGCGACCGCGGAACTCGCCTGGGCGGCGAGCCACGCCGCCACGACTTCGCGCGCCTGGCCC
>JASFUV010000009.1:0-12393 GCA_050050155.1 Acidimicrobiia bacterium
CGTCGAGCGTCGCGTGCACCTCGGCGATGCCCAGCCCGCGGCTCATGTCGACCTCGCCGGTTCCGCGTCCGGAACCGAGGAGTCGATGACCTCCCGGTACAGGTCGACGCCGAAGCTGGCGTCGAGCCTGGTCCCCGGTTGCCCGTCCGGAAGGTGCACCAAACCCCGCGGCGGGGGCTCGTTCCGGCGCGAGGTCCCAGCTGTTCCTGGCAGACGGCGACTACTTCGCCAACCTTGGGAACCCTGCCGGCTTGGCCGGAGACGAGTGGGGCATGGTGGCAACCGTCGGGAATTGGCCCGGCCAGATATGGCTGATTCCTGTCTTCCCTCGGGTACCAGATCCCTCCGGGGAGCACCTCGGGCAACGGGGACATATCGTGCTGGCCATCGTCGCCGTCCCGGGCATCGGTCTTGCTCTCGTGCCATACCTTCCGGGAGTCCGCGACCTTCCCGGACGGTTGGGCATCGACCGGCTCGTCTTGTGCCGCCACTCCCGCGCGAGCAGTCGGGTCCAGCCGACGGATCAGAGCACAGCTCGTGGCCGGGGAGCGCCTCCGCCACCGACCCCACAGGGCCCGGACCAGCGCCCTGGTGCGCGAGGATGCGCTGCGGAGACGTTAGGTTGAGGCACCGTGACATCGAGCACCGCGACCCCATCGCGACCGATGACAATGCCGCGTGCCGCTGCGCTCGGCATCGGATCGATGGTGGGAGCCGGGATCTTCGCGCTCCTCGGCGAGGTGGGGGCGGTTGCAGGAGCCTCGGTGTGGATCGCGTTCGCGATCGGCGGGGTCGTCGCCCTCCTCAACGGCTACTCCTACAGCCGGTTCGGTGCCCGCTACCCGTCCGTCGGTGGCCCGGTCGACTATCTCACCCGCGGCTACGGAGAGGGAGTCTTCGCCGGCGGCCTGTCGATCTTCTACTACGCGTCGGGAGTCATCGGCATGGCGATGGTGGCTCGTGCCTTCGGTTCGTACGCAGCGACGCTGTTCGGGTTGTCGACGTCATCGTCGCTCACCACCGGTTCGTTCGCCGCCGCGATCGTCATCGGCCTGATGGTGCTCAACGCCTCGGGGTCGGCGTCGGTTGGGAAGGCGGAGTTCGTCATCGTCGGGGCGAAGTTGACCGTTCTTGCCATCTTCGTGGTCGGCGGCGCATTCGGCGTGTCCTCCACGCTCCTGCGTGGCGAGGTCACCGTCTCGTCGCCGGGCTCGGTCCTCGCCGCCGCCGGGTTCGCGTTCTTCGCCTACACCGGGTTCGGGGTGATCACGAACGCGGCGGCGGAGATGCCCGACCCCAAGAGAGACCTCCCACGAGCATTGATGACGGCGATCGCTCTCGTCATCGTGCTGTATGTCGCCATTGCGCTGGTCGCGTTCGGCAGCCTCTCGGTCTCCGAGATCCTGAAGGACAAGGACACGGCCCTCGCGGTCGCCGCCGAGCCGATCTTCGGACGACTCGGGTTCACCGTGATGGCGATTGCCGCGGTCCTCTCGACGGCGTCGGCCATCAACGCCACGCTCTATGGATCGACCAACATCAGCTATGTGCTCGCCAAACGAGGTGAGCTCCCCGACGAATTCGACCGCAGATCGTGGCGCGGCGCCCCGGAGGGCCTGTATCTCACCGCGGCGATGGTGCTCGTGTTGGCGACAGTGCTCGACCTGTCACAGGTCGCCTCGCTCGGCGGCCTTGCCGCGCTCCTCGTGTACATCGCAGTTGCTGCGGGGCACCTGAGACTCACCCGCGAGACCGGCGCCCGTCCTTGGCTGCTCTGGAGCGCCATCCTTGCGACTGCCGGCACCGCGCTCGCGTTCGTCGTTCGCATGGCCACGGATCAGCCGTTCGTGCTCGTCTTGGGCCTCGTCGTGATCGGCAGTGCGTTCGGCGGCGAGGCACTGCTTCAGCGCAGGACGGGCCGAGTCATCCGGTCCGATGCCTCGATCCTTGGGTGAGTTCGCCACCCACTCGCCGCTGTCGACCCGTCCTGTGCCTCTCCGGGAGACTGGCTGCCGTGGCGTCATCACGACGTCGATCGACCAGGAGCCATGTATGTCAGTCGAGTTCGCTGATCAGGCCGCTCTCGATCGAGTCGAGGTGCATGACCATGGCCTGGGCGGCCCGCACCGGATCCTCCTCCTCGATCGCCGAGAAGATCATCTTGTGATGCTCGAGGTAGCGGAACGCTCCACGATCGTGGGACCGGGTGCGCCGTTTGAGGTCCGCCCAGCTGCCCTGCCTGAGCAGGTCGAGCATCTGCTCGGAGAGGGCGATCAGCACACCGTTGCGGGACGCCCGGGCGACCGCGACGTGGAATTCGCGGTCAGGCGTCGACGGGTCCCCGCCCTCGACAGTGAGTTTCTCCTGCTCGTCGAGCCGGCTGCGGAGCCGCTCGAGGTCGTTACCGGAGCGGTACGTCGCGGCGAGTTCCGCACACAGCGGCTCCAGGGCCCGGCGGGCGGTGAGCAGGTCGAGCGGGCTGTAGTCGCCGACGATCTCGGCCCGGGCCCGCACCATGGTGGCGTTCTCGAGACTGCGGTCCGTGACGTAGGTGCCGCTTCCGATACGCACGTCGAGTACCCCGGCGTGCTCGAGAACCCGGAGGGCCTCCCGTAGCGAGCCCCGGCTGACTCCGAACTGCTCGGCGAGGGCGCGCTCGGGGGGGAGGGCGCTGCGCGGAGGGTAGGTGCCGGCTTTGATCTGGTCGAGGATCTGGTCGACGATCCCCAAGTAGACCTTCGAGCGCTCCACCGTCGTGAACGCCTTCGGGTCGAGTGGTTCGACCAATGTTTCGTGGTGTTCCTGACGCTCGGCCATACCGAGGGACGATACCACACGGTGGGCCGGTACCCTCGCTACACGCACGAAACCCTTGGAATCAGGGGCATCATCCAGGTCGCCCTCGTCGTTGTCCCTTGTGCGCGTCGTGAGCGCTTCCACCGGGAGCGGTCGGACCAATCACTTGACAGGTCGATCTGAGGCCGTACTATGACGGCTGGTCAAGTGGTTAGACCAAAGTGTGGAGGAGTCATGAGAGTGGGATTCGTCGGGCTGGGGGTGATGGGGCGCCCGATGGCGTTGAACCTCATGGAAGCGGGCCACAAGGTGGTCGCTCACAACCGCTCCTCGTCTGTCGTCGACGATCTGGTGGCGGCCGGCGCCGAAAGGGCCGGGAGCCCGGCGGAGGTCGCCGTGGAGGCGGACGTTGTCATCACCTGTTTGCCGGGCCCCGACGAGGTCTCCGACGTCGTACTCGGTACCGGCGGCATCCTCGAGGGTGCCAAGCCGGGACTTGTCCTGATCGACATGAGCACCGTGCCTCCGAGCTTGTCGCTGCGAATCGCGGCCGAGGCCGCCGAGAGGGGACTGGCCGCACTCGACGCCCCCGTCAGCGGCGGTGAGGCAGGGGCGATCCAGGGCCGGCTCTCGATCATGGTGGGAGGCGACATCGACGCCATGGACCGGGCGCGACCCCTTCTCGAATGCCTGGGGGAGACCGTTGTCCATGTCGGCCCGGCAGGCTCGGGGCAAACCGTCAAGGCAGCCAACCAGATCCTCGTGGCCGGAATCATCGAGCTCGTCAGCGAAGCGCTCGTGTTGCTCGGCGCCTCCGGTGTCGACATCTCAGCCGCCATCGATGTGCTCGCCGGCGGCCTTGCGGGAAACCGCATCCTCGACATGAAGGCACGCGGCATGATCGCCGGCGAGTTCGAGCCGGGCTTCCGGGTCGACCTGCACCACAAGGACCTCGGGATCGCCCTCGACATCGCCCGCGACCAGAACATCTCAGTACCCGTTACGGCGATCGTCGCCCAGCTGCTCGTCGCATTGAGGGCATCGGGGCGCGGATCGCTGGATCACTCAGCTCTTCTTCTCGTTGTGGAGGAGCTGGCAGGAAGAACGCCACCCGGTGTGTAGTCATGCACAGGGGACCCGGTTGGGCGGACAACATAGGAGCCCCGCTCTCCAAGGAGGCGGGAACGTGAGGAGGCAGACGAATGGCGCGAACACCACGACGGCTGAGGAGATACACCGCCCTTGCAGTGGCCGGTGTCCTTCTCTTGGCAGCGTGCGGGAGCAGTGACGCCGACGACACAAGCACCACCGCCGCCGCGCAGACCACGGAGGGGAGTCCCAACGACCCGTACACGTGTGACGGTGAGATCGCAGGACCCATCACGATCGACGCCTGGTATCACAGTGGCTCGGGCACCCAGCGAGACATACTCAGTGCACAGGTTGACGAGTTCAACGCCAGCCAGGAAGACGTCATCGTCAATCTGGTGCTCCTCCCCGAGGGCAGCTACAACGAGCAGGTACAGGCCGCCTCGGTCGCCGGAGACCTGCCGGCGCTGCTCGACATCGACGGGCCCAACCTGGCGAACCACGCATGGTCCGGCGACGTCGTCCCCATCGACAGCTGCCTCGACGAGGAGCTGCGTGCAGATCTCCTCCCATCGGTGATCAGTCAGGGGACCTACGACGGGTCGCTCTACGCACTCTCGCAACTCGAGTCCGGGCTCGGTCTCTACTCCCGCAGGAGCGTGCTCGAAGACGCCGGCATCCGGATCCCGGAGGGAGCCGATGATGCCTGGACAGCCGACGAGATCGCCGAGTTCCTGCCAGCACTCCGCGACGCCGGGTACGAGCGTCCTCTCAACCTGCGCTGGAACAACACCAGCATCGAGTGGTACACCTACGCGTTCTCGCCGATCGTGTGGTCTGCGGGGGGCGACCTGATCGACCGGAGCTCATACCTGACCGCCGACGGTGCTTTGAACACACCCGGGGTCGTCGATGCCATGACCAAGTTCCAGGCGTGGTTCGAAGGCGACTACGTCGATTCCAACGAGGACGACGCCGCCTTCGAGTCGGGCCGTTCCGTCATCACCTGGAGCGGTCACTGGGGTCTCCCCGGGTTCCAGGAGGTCTTCGGCGACGACCTGCTCGTGCTCCCACTTCCGGATTTCGGTGATGGAGCCAAGAGCGGCCACGGCAACTGGCAGTGGGGTGTGACCACCGCCACTCCCGATCTCGACGCAACCTGGGCCTTCATGGAGTTCATGTTGAAGACCGACGAGATCCTCCGGGTGAGCGACGCCACGGGAGGCATTCCGGTTCGCCTTTCGGCGGCCAACCAGTCCGAGGCCTACGGGGAGGACGGACCGCTGCGCATGTACGTCGAGCAGCTGCTCGACGGCCGCGCCGTGTCACGACCGCAGACGCCGGCATACCCGACTATCACGTCCACCTTCGCCGACGGTCTGCATGACATCGCCGACGGGGCTGATCCGGCGACGGCGCTGAACGACATGGTCGAGACCATCGACGACGAGATCGAAGCCAACGACGGGTATGCGGACTGAGGTAGTGAACCTCGTTAGCGTCTCTCGAACCCCGTATGCCAACACAGAAGCCTGACACAGGTCGCCTCGTGCGACGGAGAGCCCGCACCGCGGCGCGGAGGAGAACATCGACTCCGCGCCGCGAGCGGCGCCTCTCCACGACGGGCCAGGCGACGGGATGGCTCTTCTCTCTTCCGGCGCTGACGCTGCTCCTCTTGATGATCGTCGTGCCGTTCGCGTTGGCGGTGATCCTGTCCTTCACCGACGCCCGGCTGGTGTCGCGCCACTCCAACGAGTTCGTCGGGTGGACCAACTACGTGGCGCTCTTCACCGACGGCGAGTTCCTCCACGCGGTGATCAACAACTTCTGGTTCGCCGTGATCGTCGTTCCAGCGCAGACGATGCTGGCGGTCTGGCTGGCCATGATCGTCAACAGGCCTTATCCGGGGAGGAACCTGTTCCGCACCCTGTACTTCCTCCCAGTCGTCGCGGTGCCGGTGGTCGCCGCCACGATCTGGCGGCTCATCTTCGCCGACTTCGGACTCCTCAATCAGCTGATCAACCAGGTGGCCGGCGACGGGGTGGCGCCACATTGGCTGCAGGACTCGACCTGGGCACTACCCGCGATCATGCTCACGTTCCTCTGGCGCAACGTCGGCTTCCAAATGGTCATCGTGCTCGCCGGTCTGCAGGCGATCCCGCGCGAACTCAACGAGGCGGCGGCGGTGGACGGTAGCTCCCGGTGGCAGCTGTTCCGCTATGTCACCCTGCCCCAGCTGCGCAACACGATCGTTTTCGTCGTCACCATCACCATCATCTTCGCCTTCCGGCTCTACGACGAGGTTTCGGTCATGACGGGAGGGGGGCCGCGGGACTCGACCAACACGATGATGCTGCAACTGGTTCAGGTGGGGTTCCGTGAGCAGAAGATCGGCCGGGCCTCGGCAATCGCGGTCTTCTTCTTCCTGCTCGTGCTGGGCGTGACCTTGCTGCAACGCCTGCTCGTCAAGGAAGAGGAGGCTGCATGAAGATCCGCCAGTGGAACACGACTGGTCCGGTTCAGCCCAGGCGGGTGGTGCTCCACTACGTGGTGGCGACGATTCTCGCCGCATTCTTCATCATGCCCGTGCTCTTCATGTTCGTCGGTTCCCTGAAACCCAACGAGCAGGTGCTCGCCGACATGAGCAGCTGGAGAGCCTTCATCCCCACCTCGGCCACGCTCCAGAACTACGTCAACGCCGCGGACCGGGCAGAGGTGTGGCGGCTCCTGTTCAACTCCATCGTGATTGTCGTGTCGGTGCTGGTGTTGGGGGCCTTCGTCAACAGCCTCTTCGGCTACGCCCTCGCCCGCTTCCGCTTCACGGGCCGGCGTTTCCTTCTGATACTGGTGATCGCGCTCCTCATCGTGCCGTTCCAGTCGCTGGCGGTTCCGCTGCTGCTGATGTTCGCCAAGGCGGGGTGGCTCGACACCTACCGGGTCCAGATCGCCCCCCAGGTGGTGAGTCCGTTCTTCATCTTCCTCTTCTACACGTACTTCTTGCGCATGCCGAGAGAACTCGAGGAGGCGGCGTCGGTCGACGGTGCCGGGCCGGTTCGTATCTTCTTCAGGATCATGGCGCCGCTGGCCAAACCGGTCTATGGAGCGATGGCGATCCTCGGCTTTCTCTTCAACTGGGGGGAGTTGCTGTGGCCCGTGATGGTGACTCGCGGGGTGGACGTGAGGCCGCTGTCGCTCGGCATCGCCACGTTCCAGACCCTGCCGCCGATTCAGTGGGGTGAGATCATGGCGTTCGCCTCGATCATGACGGTTCCGATGCTGGTCGTGTTCGTTGCGTTCCAGCGCACCTTCGTCGAAGGCGTCGCCACCCAGGGGATGACCCGTTAGGCGGCGGGGACCGCCCCCTGCCGGAAGGAGATTCATGAGTCCCATACGTTCGATCGCCATCCTCGGAGCCGGCGGCATCGGCTGTCTGCTCGGCGCCAGCCTGCGCCGTCAGGGCGCCGCGGTGACCCTGGTTGCTCGCCCCCGCCACGTCGAGGCGATCGCGGCCGGCGGGTTGACCGTCGAGGAGCCCTCCGGTGAGGCATGGAGCGCCGACGTCGTCGCGGTGAGCGAGATAGCCGCCGTCGGTGAGGTCGACCTGACCGTCCTCACGTCGAAATCGTACGACACCGCATCGATCCTCGACGAGCTGAGCCGGGACGGGCTTCCCAGCACGCGCGTGGTGTGCGCCCAGAACGCCGTGAGCAACGAGGCCCAGGCCGCCCGCCTCTTCCCGGAGGTTGCCGCAGGTGTGGTGCGATTCGGAGCCGACATGAAAGCTCCCGGGGTTGTTTCGGCCCGGGGAGCACGCCGCTTCTACCTCGGTAGCTACCCCGATGGCATGACCACCTGGATCGAGGAATTCGCCGATCTGTGCCGGGAGGCGGGCTTCGAAGTCGAGACGACCGAAGACGTCATGGCGGCGAAATGGCACAAGCTGATCCTGAATTGTGAGAGCGCCCTGTCAGCGGTGTGTGATGTCCGTTCCGATCAGATGGCGACCGACGCGGACGCGCTGATGCTGCGCCGGCGGCTGCGTGACGAGGCGGTGCAGGTCTTGGCGGCAGCCGGTGTCCGCCACCTGCCCGTCGAGAGGGTGGAACGGGTCGAACCTCCGGCCGGTCACCGACCCTCCTATGCCTCCACCTGGTACGACCTGCACCTCGAGCGGCACCGGGTGGAGACGCCCTGGATCAACGGGGAGATCATTTGGCGGGGGATCAAGGCCGGCATCCCTACACCGGTCAACTCGCTGCTGTCGCTGCTCTGCATGGAGATGAGCGACGAGGGGCGCCAGCCCGGCCATTACTCGTTGCAGGAGGTCATCGACCGCCTGCCCGAGACCGGATGATCGGGCGGCGATGCTCATTCTCCCCGACAAGTGGACCTGGGATTTCTGGATAGCCTGGGACGGCCGCAGATACCATGCTTTCTACCTCCAGGCCGACACCCGGCTGGGCCATCCGGACCAGCGCCACCACGCGGCCAGCATCGGCCACGCCACATCGGAGGATCTCCGGGACTGGGAGGTCATGCCCGACGCGATGACCCGATCCAACCCACCGGCGTTCGACGACCTGGCGGTCTGGAGCGGCTCGGTGATCGAGTACAGGGGCGAGTGGTGGATGTTCTACACCGGCGTCAGCGTGGCGTCACGAGGCAAGGTGCAGGCGATCGGGGCGGCGACGTCCGCCGACCTGGTGCACTGGTCTCGGGCCCGGACGTCTCCGGTGAGCGAACTGGACGGCCCGTGGTACGAACGGCTGGAGGCTGACGTCTGGCACAACCAGGGGTGGCGTGACCCTTGGGTCTTCCTCGACGACGACGGCGTCACCTTCCACGCACTCGTGACTGCCCGGCAACCCTCAGGGGACGTCATGGAGCGCGGGGTGATCGGCCACGCCGTCTCGCGGAATCTGGTGGATTGGGAAACCAAGCCGCCCCTCGCCGCGCCGGGCATCTCGGGCGACCTCGAGGTTCCGCAGCTCTTCCAGGTCGCAGGCAACTGGTACCTCCTGTTTTCCACGCATCGCTGGGGACCGCACATGGCGGCCCTCGGCCTCGGCGGTCCCACCGTCGCCTACCTGAAGGCGGAGTCGCCGCTCGGGCCGTTCACGTGGGATCCCTCTCAGGTGCTGCTCGGAGGACGTCTCGGATGGTTCGCCGGCCGCATCGTCGACCGGGGTCCGGCGGCACCGTGTCTGCTGGCCTGGAAGCGGGTCGACGACGAAGGACGGTTCGTCGGAGGAATCTCGGATCCGATGCCGATCGGCGTGGACGATGTGGGGCTGCTTCATGCCGGTTGATCTGCCGGGCCCGGCCCGGAAGTTCCGCGTCCTCGCGGCGCCGGACAAGTTCGCCGGGACCTTGACCGGAGCCGAGGCCGCCGCCGCGATTGCGCGTGGGTGGCTCAAAGGGCGACCCGGCGACGAGGTCGTCCGGCGGGCGGTTGCCGACGGGGGGGAGGGGATGATCGACGTCGTTCTCGATGGCATCCCGGGCGCGATCCGCATCGAGGAGGCAGTCACCGGTGCCGCCGGCGAGGTCCGAAACGCCGGCTGGGTCTTGCTGCCGGATGGCCGGGCGATCGTCGAGTCCGCTCAGGCGTGTGGACTGTCGTCGCTTGATCCGTCCCGGCGCAATCCGCTCACCACGACCAGCTACGGCGTGGGGGAGTTGATCAAGGCGGCGTCGGCCCACGGCTGTGACCACATCGTCGTTGGCATTGGCGGCACTGGGACCGTCGATGGCGGCGTCGGGGCGCTGGCGGCGTTGAGCGGCGCCGGCGCGGCGAAGTGGCGCAGCAGCAGCCTGGCGGTGCTGCAGCCCCTCATCCACCGAACGCGGCTCGCGTGGGAAGGGCACAAGATCGAGTTGGCCGTCGACGTGCGGTCCCCTCTCCTCGGACCTGAAGGATCGGCGCACCAGTTTGGTCCCCAGAAGGGGGCGACCTCGGCGGATGACCTGGCACAGCTCGAGAATCGGATGGAGGAATGGGCGAGGCGTGTCCTCGAGGTGCGGGGCGACGACGGCGTGGACGTCTCGGCACTCGGCTCCGGCGGGGGCATGGCGTTCGGTCTCGCCGCGGTGCTGGGAGCCACGGTGGTCTCTGGCGCCGAGATGGTCGCCGACCTGATCGGGTTGGGCCGCGAGATGGAGCGCGCCTCCGTGGTGATCACGGGAGAGGGATCGATCGATGCCCAAACGACCGGCGGGAAGGCACCGATGATGGTCGCCACGATGGCCCGTGCCCACGGCATTCCCATCTACGCCATCGCCGGGCGCGCCGAGGGCCCGACGGACCTGTTCGACGAGGTGCTGACGTTGGGACCGGCGGGCCTCGTGCGACCGGCGGAACTGGTGGCCGATCGCTCCTATCAGTTGGCGATGCGCCATACCGCAACCCTCGGCTGAGCATGCGTCCGACCGGGGGAGCCCGTCCCTTCGCCGATTCGCGGTCAGCAGGTGCGCGCGGGGAACCCACCGCCCGACGCGCCGATCCGGACCCCGGCACGTGCCTGGTCGAGCCCGCTGATCGGGTAGCGTGCGTGCCCCATGGATCCTGTCACCGTCCATCTCCGCCCCTTCCGGGAGGCCGACCTCGAGCTGTTCGCGCGGTTCTTCACCGACCCGGAGGTCGGGGGACCGTTCGAATGGGCCGGGTTCCGCTCCTTCGAGAGCCTCCGGCGGAGGTGGACCGAGGACGGACTGCTCGAGACCAGCCCGCGCTGGCTCGTCGTCGCCGATGACGACGACACCGCCATCGGATGGGTCAACTGGCGAGACGACGAGCGTTCGGGCTCGAACGTCTTCGAGATCGGGGTGTTGATCGTCCCCGAGATGCGGGGCCGGGGCGCCGGGACGGCGGCACAGACCCAGCTCGTCGACTACCTGTTCGACACGACGCCCGCCCATCGCATCTGGGCCACGACCGAAGCCGACAACATCGGCGAACAGCGCGCGCTGGAACGGTCCGGCTTCCGGCGGGAAGGGCGCCTCCGCGGCACCCACTTCCGTGGCGGGGAATGGCGGGACAGCTTCGCCTACGGTCTGCTCCGTGCCGATCGAGACTCGGCTGCCGATCCCGGCCGGCTCCCCGGAGCAGACGGCACGGAGTGACACCCGTCCCGCGGCGGATGCGACGGTGGCCGTGGAGCGGGCGGCGGGCCGGGGTGCAACGACCCACCGCCCTCGCGCTCACACGGTGTCGGCGTCGACCCAGTCGAACGTCTTGGTGACCGCCTTCTTCCAGTTGCGGTAGAGCCGCTCCCGGCGGTCTTCGTCCATTGCCGGGGTCCACCGACGATCTTCGGACCAGTTGTCGATGACGTCCTGCTCGCCCGCCCAGTACCCGACCGCGATCCCGGCGGCGTACGCCGCCCCGAGGGCGGTGGTCTCGGCGACCTTGGGCCGCACGACGTCGACGCCGAGCAGGTCGGCCTGGAACTGCATCAGCGTGTCGTTGGCGATCATGCCGCCGTCGACTCTCAATTCGGTGAGGGCCACCCCGGAGTCGGCGTTCATGGCGTCGAGGACCTCGCGGGTCTGGAAGGCGGTGGCCTCGAGTGCGGCCCGGGCGACGTGGCCCTTGTTCACGTAGCGGGTGAGACCTACCAATGCCCCACGGGCGTCGGACCGCCAGTACGGAGCGAACAGGCCGGAGAAGGCTGGGACGAAGTAGGCCCCACCGTTGTCCTCGACGGTCTTGGCCAGCTCCTCGACCTCCGGCGCCGAGGAGATGATCCCGAGGTTGTCGCGCAGCCACTGGATGAGGGAACCGGTAACCGCCACCGAGCCTTCGAGGGCGTAGACGGCCGGCTGGTCGCCGATCTTGTAGCACACCGTGGTGAGGAGGCCGTTCTGGGAGGGGACCCGCTCGGTGCCGGTGTTGAGCAGCATGAAGTTGCCGGTCCCATAGGTGTTCTTGGCGGTGCCCGGCTCGAAGCAGGCCTGACCGAACGTCGCAGCCTGCTGATCGCCGAGGATCCCGGCGATCGGTACCCCGGGGAGCATCCCCTGCTCTCGCCCGAGCCCGTAGACCTGCGAGGAGGACTTGATCTCCGGCAGCATCGAGGTCGGAATCCCCATGTCCTCTGCGATGTCGGCAGCCCAGTCCAGGGTCGCCAGGTCCATGAGCATGGTGCGCGAGGCGTTGGTGACGTCCGTGACGTGCACGCCGCCCTTGGCGCCGCCGGTCATGTTCCACAGCAGCCAGGTGTCGGTGGTGCCGAAGGCGAGCCGGCCCGCCTCGGCCCGCTCGCGCGCTCCCGGGACGTTGTCGAGAATCCAGCGGATCTTCGGTCCGGAGAAGTAGGTCGCCAGCGGCAGGCCGACGCGATCCGTGTACCTGGCGGCGCCGCCGCCGAGCGCTCCCAGCTTGTCGCAGATCTGTTGGGTGCGGGTGTCCTGCCACACGATGGCGTTGTGCACCGGTTCGCCGGTGGTCCGGTCCCACACCACGGTGGTCTCGCGCTGGTTGGTGATGCCGACCGCGGCGATGTCGCG